>BEIC01000008.1 GCA_002898875.1 bacterium HR26 | reverse complement strand
AATCCAGCGCCCTCGAGCGTTCGCCTGGAAGTACCTGATTGCTGCCGGCTGCGGATCGTGCACGATGTAGACGTCATAGTCACCCTCCAGCCGGCCGGCATTCGCCGCGCTGTTGTGCAGGTAGATCTCCTGCGCTTCATGGGCGAGCGTGTAGCGCCCGCCTTGCAAGGCGTTGTGAATGCCTTTCGTCACCTCAAAAAAGTGCGTATCACCGGCGATCACCTGCCAGTCCACGTGCAGACCTAGTCCAAGCAGCAAGGCCACCTCTGAACGAAGGAGTTCAGAGACACCTCCTCCGTACGGAGTGGCGTTGATGTGGACGATCCGGACACCGTGCAGGCGGGCTGCCAGCTCGCGCAACCGGGTCGCGGCCTCCTCACCGATGAGCGGCCGGTACGGTTCCAGCGACATCGGGGTGAGATCGACCCGGTGCAACATCGGCTCACTCCCCTAGCCGCACGAGCGGGACACCTGCTGCCTCGATCAGAGTCCCTCGCGCGCTCGAATCGCCGCCACCGCTTCCTGCTGGCGCGCCCGGAGTATCGGACTGAGCTGCACCGGATAAGGCTCGACGCGATCGATGCGTCGCAGCGCCTCCGGCAGTCGCTCCATGTCGGCAAGGTGTTCCGCCCGGAGCTCCGGCAGCGAGGGCAAGTCGAGCAGCTGTCCCCCGCGCATGACGGGTTGGAGGAGAGGCTGCCAATCCGGCCCTGGGGTTGGCTCGTCACGCGCGGCGATAAGATCCTGATCGAAGCGACCGTCCGGCCCGGTGTGACGCCAGACCTGCTTTGGCCCGACCAAGGTCTGCTTGCCCGTGCTCAGCTTCAACGTCGGGCGACCGTCGTATTCAACAAGCTTGTAGGCCATGTCAACCAGCGGCGCGTCCTCCGAAGTGCCGAGCCGCGATCCAACACCGTAGCCATCGATCGGGGCACCGGCGGCCGTCAACGCCGCCAGCTCGAACTCGTCGAGTCCACCGCTGGCGAAGATCTGGATCTCCCGAAATCCCGCTTCGTCGAGGATCCGTCGCACCTGCCGGCTCAACTCGGCCAAATCGCCACTGTCTAAGCGCACAGCGCGTACTTGTCGCCCCTCGGCCCGTAGCTCGCGCGCCACCTGCACCGCGTGCTGCGCGCCGCGCAGCGTATCGTAGGTATCGATCAGCAGAACCGGATCACCCGGATAGGTGCGAGCGAACGCGCGGAAGGCCTCCAGCTCAGAGGGAAAGGCTTCGATGAACGAGTGGGCGACAGTTCCGGTCACCGGGATTCCATAGCGCTCACCGGCCAGCACGTTGCTGGTGGACGCGAAGCCGGCCAGGTAGGCTGCCCGGGCAGCGGCGAGGCCGGCGTCCAGACTCGGCGTGCGTCGCAGGCCGAAGTCCACGAGGACCTTTCCCGGCGCAGCCAGGCGGCAACGGGCGGCCTTGGTCGCCACAAGGCTGGGATAATGGATGGCGTTGATGATGAGCGTCTCGATGAGCTGAGCTTCCAGGATCGGCGCCTCGACCTCCAGCACCGGCTCCTCGGGGAACAGCACGGTCCCTTCTCGGACCGCCCACACATCGCCGGTGAACCGGAATTCCGCCAGGCTGTCGACGAAGTCGCGCGGCAACATCGGGAGCGAGCGCAAGTAGGCCAGCGCCTCGTCGTCGAAGCGAAGCTGCTCGAGATACTGGAGTGCCTCGGTAATGCCAGCCACGACCAGGAAGCTCCGGTAGGGCGGGAGCCTGCGGACGTACAGGCTGAACACTGCCCTGCCCCGCATCCCCAGCGCGTGGTAGCTGGCAGCCATCGTGAGCTCGTAAAGGTCAGTCGAGAGAGCAACCTGGTGTACTGTCGGGCCCATGCGAAGGGACTCTCTCCCCCCTGTGTACATCGTGTTGCCCGGTACTAGCCGACTTCAGAGAACTGCAGCTCGCGCAGTGCTTCGGCTAGGAAGGCCCGGCTGATCTCCACGATGGAACGTACCTGCTCGACTGGAATGCCCTCGGCCTCGGCGATGGATCGATCGTCCCAGCCATCGACGGTGCGCATCAGGAACACCTCGCGCCAGAGCTCCGGCAGGCGGTCGAGGGCCTGGTCCAGGACATCCTGCGTCTCCTGCGCCAGCAGCAAGTCCTCCGGAAGCTCCGCGTGCGGGTCCGCCAGGATATCGATCAGCCGCACCACCTGGTCGGGCCACTCCTCGCCGAGGGTTGCCACCGGCTCCTCGAGCGAGCGTTCATGCTCGATCCGCCGTCGCTCAGCATCGATCGAGTTGCGAATCACCCGCCGGGCAAGGCGGCGGAGCCAGCGAAACAGCCCCTGCTGGGGAGCCTCCTGTGCATGCTGCAGGGCACGGACAAATACCATATCGACCAGTTCGTCCTCGCTGAGCGTGTTCGGCGGGATCGCACCCAGTGCAACCCATCGCCCCAGCTCACGACGGACGAAGCGCCGAAGCGGCCGGATGTGCTCGACCAGACGAGCGGCAAAGACTTTTCGTTGCTCTGCCACCTTTGCCTTGTTCGGAGACTGCTCGCCTCCCACAACCTCTGCCTCGATCTCCGCATGCAAGCGCTCAAGCAGGCGCTGTCTCGCCTCGCGCTCCTGGTCATCAGCGCTGCGGCTCTGGACCGACACCTCCTAATCCTCCTCCAGAGCGAGCCTGGTCGCTACTCGATGCATCATACCGAACCGAAGCGGCGCGCGGCGAAAGCCGCCGAACCGGCACGAGCTCAACCGCTCTCCTCAGGCGGCACCGGCGGCTTGACCGTGCCGGGATGCTGGCGTGCGCGCCGGATCGCGTCCTCGCGGTGCAGCTTCGAGAGGTGACGTTCGATGGCATCGTACAGGTCACTGAAGGCATCGCGGAGCGCCTGGGCGGGGTTTTGACCTTCACCACGCGCTACCAGATCACGATCTGGAACCCGCAACAGTAGCCGGGCAGTGTAGGAGTCGCTCCGCTGGTGATGCTCGATCGTGATGTCGAGCTGTGGGAGATCGGCGGGCAACCAAGCCAGGCGCCGTTCGAGCACGCGAATCTCGCGTTCGACGACATGCTGAACCTTGGCCTGGTCGACGCCCAGATCATGGTACCGGAACTGCATCGGTGCCTCCCTGTCCGTCGTTTCCGGAGGGTCCGCATCGCTCACGCTGGCTTCGACCGCCTGTCCCTGACCGCCGTTTCAGGATAGCACGAGGCGGCGCCGAAGGCCCGCTTTGGCGCTCGGCGTTCTGTCCGGCACACTGCGGTCACGTACACTTAGGCCAGTGAGGATGTCAAACTGACGCCACACGGAGGGAGGCCAACGATGAGCATTACGAGCTGGTCGCCACTGCGCGAACTGGAGACGCTCCGCGAGCGCCTCGACCGGCTGGTCTCCGAGCTTACCGGTCGGGAGGGCGGTGCCCTGGGAATCCCGCTCGATATCCAGGAGACGGCCGACTCGATCATCGTGCGCGCATCGATGCCCGGCTTCAAGCCAGAGGATATCGCCGTCGAGGTCAACCAGGGTGTGCTAACGATTCGCGGTGAGAGCCGCGAGGAGCGCGAGGAGGCCGGCGGGACCTGGCATCTCAGGGAGCGACGGGTCGGTTCGGTCTACCGGGCAGTGACCCTGCCGACGGCCGTCAAGGAGGATCAGGCCCAGGCGACGTTCGAGCACGGCGTCCTCGAGATCCGGCTCCCCAAGGCTGCACCGACCCCCCAGCGACGCATTCCCATTCAGGTGCGATCCTGATCTGGTAATCGATGGTTGGCCGGGGCGCTTTCCCCTCGCGCCCCGGCCGTTCCCACATTCGCGCAAGAACCTATGGCTGGACCGGTACGGTCTCCTCACCCAGGCAGCTCAAGCAGTGGCCGAGAACCTGCAACACTTGACCACGAGGCGATCCCTCGCGAAAGACGGTCACCCCTTTGCACCCGAGCTGGTGCGCCATGACGAACGCCTGGCGTACATCCTCGACCGTCGCCTCCTGCCGCAAGTTGATCGTCTTGCTCACAGCGTTCTCCACATGGCGCTGCACCGCCGCCTGGATGGCCAGGTGTTCCGCCGGTGGGATCTCGTCTGCCACCCGGAAGAGCGTTCGCAGGGATTCAGGGAGGTCGTGCCGATGGCTAATCCGGCCGGTGAGCTCGATGTCCCGCAGTAGCTCGGGGTCGAGCCGCCCCAACCGCTGCAGGGCCCGGAGCAAGAGCGGGTGCGGCTCGATGATGCCGATGAACTCGCCCACATGCTGGTACGCCAGCGCGTAGAGCGGCTCGATGCCGCTGGAGCAGCCGGCGATCATGCTAATGCTGCCGGTCGGCGCGACGGTCGTCACCGTGGCGTTGCGCCGCGGGGGCTGCCCTTCCTTCGCGTAGCGGCTGATCGGGAAGTTCGGGAACGGGCCGCGCTGGCGCGCGAGCGCCCGGCTAGCCGCCACCGCCGCCTCTTGGACCAGCCCCATCACCCGGTCGGCCAACTGCACGGCGGCGGGCGAACCATAGGGGATCTCCAGGTGGAGGAGGAGATCGGCAAACCCCATGATTCCCAGGCCGACCTTGCGATTCGCCTTGCAGATGGCCTCGATCTCCGGCGTGGGGTAGCGCGAGGCTTCGAGCACGTTGTCGAGGAAGTGAATCGCGATGCCAGCGGCGCGAACCAGCTCCTCCTCGTTCAGCACCGCGCGCCCGTCACGCTCCTCGACGAACGCCGACAGGTTGAGTGATCCCAGGCAACAGGCCTCGTAGGGAAGCAACGGCACCTCGCCACAGGGGTTGGTCGCCTCGAGGGGCCCGAGCGTGGGCGTCGGGTTGTCGCGCTCGATGCGGTCGAAGAACAGCAGGCCCGGATCGCCGACCGCCCAGGCATTCTCCGCCATCTCATCGAGCAATGTCCTCGCGTTGATCGTGGACACGGCCAGTCCGGTGCGCGGGTTGACCAGCTCGAACTCCCGCCCCTCAGCAGCAGCGGCCATAAATGCGTCCGTCACCAGCACCGAGAAGTTAAAGTGGGTGAACGCCAGTGGATCTCGCTTGGCCGCGATGAACTCCCGAACGTCGGGGTGATCGACGCGCAGGACCGCCATATTGGCCCCGCCCCGCACGCTCTCGGTCGCGATCACATCGCTGGCCACATCGAAGATCCGGATGAACGACACCGCGCCGGATGACGGCCGCTTCGTCGAGCGGACCAGGTCGCCACGCGGTCGCAGGTGCGTGAACGTAAACCCGGTGCCGCCGCCGCTCTGCTGGATGACGGCCGCATCCCGTAACGCCTTGAAGATGCCGTCCAGCGAGTCCGGCACTGGCAGGACGAAGCAGGCCATCAGCTGGCCCAGCTCCGTCCCGGCGTTGATCAACGTCGGCGTGTTGGGCAGGAAGCGGCGACTGGTCATCAACTCGTGGAACCGCTCGGTGATAGCCTGCTCATCGTGCCTTCCTGGGAAGGCCGCCTCAGCAGCCGCGATCGCCCTCGCCACTCGCCAGAAGAGTTCTTCTTCAGTCTCAACGACCTGGCCTTGCTCGTCGCGAAGCAGGTAGCGCGCTCGCAAGAGCTGACGTGCCGTCTCAGTAAGTTCGAGCGTCATGACCAGCCCCGATCCGCTACACAATCCTTCGGAGAGACTCCAGGCTTGCAGGCTCGTGACATGATGCAGGTACAAGGATACAGAAATCGCCAGGGAGCTTCGCGTGCAGCGTGCCGTAATGAGTCAGATGGCCGGTATACTGGGAGAGCTCCGGCCGCCATCCCTGTTGCCCGTGCGCCAGAGCAGGCTGTACTTTGAGGAGAAGGCCGAATGCCTCGCGACTATCCTGACCCGTCGCTCCGTTCTGCGCTCGATCGGACCAGCGTCGAGAGGATCGAGCCAATCCTCACCGCGCTGGAAGCGTGCTACGGCCGACCGATCAACCAGCCGCACGGCAATGTCATCGAAGAGCTGGTGGGAACGATACTCTCCCAGAACACCTCGGACCTCAACGCCGATCGGGCCTTCCAGTCGCTGCGCCGGGCATTCCCGGACTGGCGCCGGCTTGCAGAGGCGAGCGATGACGAAATCGCCAGGGCCATCCACTCGGCCGGCTTGAGCCGCCAGAAGGCCCCGGCTATCCGGGCAGCCGTAACGGCGCTCCTGGATGCTGGATATCCGGATCGAACACAGTGGCTTCGCGAGGCGCCGCTGGAGGACGCGCGAGCCTGGCTGCAGTCACTGCCTGGAGTGGGGCCGAAGACCGCCGCCTGCGTGTTGCTCTTCGCCCTCGGGCGGCCGGCGTTACCTGTCGACACCCACGTCTATCGCGTGTCCCAGCGCCTGGGACTCCTGCCACCAGGCATCTCGGCCGAGGCTGCGCACCAGCTTTTGGAGTCCGTCGTGCCACCCGACGATGTCCACCGGTTTCACATCCTCCTCATCCGGCACGGGCGGGCCGTCTGCCACGCGCGCCGTCCCGCTTGCGAGCGCTGCGTGCTGACCGCGTGGTGCGACTACTACAATCGGCAGCAGCGGGAGGGCGACACGCACGGGAGCAGCCGGCTGGGCACCAGGCCTAGTGAGCGGCCCCGGTGACGCTCGTCTGCGCGGCGGTACGAGGATCGGTCATTCTGGATACTGAACCGCGAGCTAGGGCGCCCCCTTTGGAGCCGGTTGTCGTGCCCGCGGGGACCGCTCGCGGACGCCACAGAGAGGACGAGGATGATCCGGATCACGGTGCTGGGCGGAGCGGCCGCCTGTCCCAATCCTGGGCAAGGCTGCTCGGCCTACCTGCTCGAAACCGACGGCCATCGGCTCCTGCTCGACTGCGGGCCGGACACGCTCGCGACGCTCCAGGAACATATTGCCATCGACGAGCTGTCCGGCATTATCATCTCCCACCTGCACGCTGATCATGCACTCGATCTGGTTCCGCTCCGCTACGGGCTGAAGTACATGCCGGGCCTGGCACGGCGCTCGGTGCCCCTCTGGCTACCGCCGGATGGACGAGCCTTCCTGGCCGGGCTGGCCACGGTGCTAGCGCACGGGGAGGTTGCCGAGGACTTCTTCGAGGAGGTCTTCCACATCACCGAGTACGCGCCCGACCAGCCGCTGCAACTCGGTGAGCTCACGATCCGTTTTCGCCCGACTCGTCACTACATCCCATGTTGGGCATGTCGCATCGAGACCGCGGGTCGAGCAATCGTCTACCTCGCCGACACCGGACCGTTCCCCGAGCTGATCCCCTTTACCGAGAAGGCCGACCTCGTCATCTGCGAGGGGACGTACCGGGACGTACCTGCCGGCCTCCCGATCGAGCTCCGTGGCCATCTCACCGCGCGCGAGGCGGGCACCCTCGCAGCTGCGGCCGGGGCCGGCCGGCTCTTGCTCACGCATTTCTGGGCCACCCTGGGAGTGCAAGCACTCCGCCAGGAGGCTGAAGACGCGTTCGGCCGGCCGGTGGACGTTGCGGCTCCAGGACTGGTAATCGAGATCCCGTAACTGGCCGGGAGAAGCTGCCCACCGAGGTCGGGATACTCGACCGTTGCGATGCCGCTGGCGTATGCGCCTGCACGGTTACCGGTCGCTCCGAGATGGGAGGTACCCGATGGTTAACGTCGTTGAGCCTCCGTTCTCACTCGATGGCTTCCTCGTCGGCCACTGGACTCACCCGAGCGGTGAGACCGGCTGCAGCGTAGTCATCGCTGAACGACTGGCGCTGGCCGCCGCCGAGGTGCGCGGCGGCGCGCCCGGCACGCGTGAGACCGGGCTGCTGCGCCCAGGCATGCTGGTTCAGCGGGTCGACGCCGTGCTGCTCACCGGCGGCAGCGCCTTCGGCCTGGCTGCCGCCGACGGTGTGACCCGGTGGTTGAGCGAGAAAGGCCGTGGCTTCTCGACCGGTGTCGTTCCGGTGCCGATCGTCGCTGCCGCAGTGCTCTTCGATCTCACCCGGCCCGACTCGCCCCGGCCGGACGCCGAGGCCGGCTACCGGGCAACGGAAGCTGCGGTGGCGGACGGCTGGGTCGCTGGACGGCTCGGAGCCGGGGCCGGTGCCAGAGTGGGCAAGGTCGCCGGTAGCGAGCGGTCGACGCCAGCCGGCCTCGGCGCGGCGAAGGTCGAGACCGCCTTCGGTGCCGTCGCTGCGCTGGTGGCAGTCAACGCGGTGGGAGACGTGATCGACCCCGAGAGCGGCCAGATCATTGCCGGCACGAGGAGCGAAGATGGCACAGGGTGGGCAGACAGTCGATCGCTGCTCCTCTCTCGAGCATCGTCGACGCCGTTGTCTCGAACCAACACGACGATTGCCGTCGTGGCCACCGATATTCCGGTCGACCTCAACGCGCTGACCCGCATGGCCATTGCCGCCCACGATGGCCTCGCGCGCGCGATCCGACCCGCTCACACCCTGTACGACGGCGACACTGTGTTCGTGCTGGCGTCGCGGGAGGGACAGCCCAGTGCCGAGGTCATCCTCGTCGCATCGGTCGCGGCCGAACTCGCGATGGAGCGGGCGATTATCCTCAGCGCTCGCCAGCAGTCGTAGGTGCCGCCCAGCCGGTGGGAGATGATACACTCACCTCCTGGGGGCATCGGCTCTCCGAGTGACACTGCGGCAAGGGACAGGCGCACACGGCGAGAGGTTCGCACCGATGCAGGTTCTCCTCTCAACCGGATCGCTCTCCTGGTACTCGCTCTCCCAGCGCTTCGCCATCGCTCGCGCCGCGGAGGTCGATGGGCTGGAGCTGCTGTTGACCCCGCGGCTCGCGCGCCAGGGCACCGGAGACGTGCGCGGGCTGGAACAGGAGTACGATGTTCCTGTCCGGACCGTTCACTCGATCCTGCGGGTTCAGTTCCGCAACGCCGAGCAGATGGCAGCAGACATCGTCGAATCGGCACGCCTGGCGGCTTCCTTCGAACGGTGCTCGGCGCTGGTCATCCATCCGCCCGCCGCGCCGCACGCCCAGACGCAAGAAGCCCGGCGTTGGTTAGACGCGGTCTCCGAAGCGTTGCAGATCGCCGAGGCGGCGGGTTTCCAGCTCGCGCTCGAGAACCTCTCGCTGTCGCGACGTGGTCAGCGACTGACTGCGTTCGACCAGCTCGAGTACTTGCTTCGCCTGGCCGAGGAGTGGGACCTCCGCTTCACGTTGGACACCGCGCATGCGGCCAGTTTCGGCTGGGATCTCGTGGCAACGGCGACTGCGGTGCTGCCCCGGTTGGTTAACGTACATCTCAGCGACGCGGTGGAGCGAGACTTCGTCCTGAGCCTGGCAAATTCGCTACTGCGCGACCACCGGCTCCCCGGTCGGGGCAGCTTGCCCCTCGCGCCGCTGCTCCATCTCCTGGAGCAGCGCAACTATACTGGCTTCGTGACCCTGGAGTTGAGCCCGCTCGCCTTCGGGGTTCCATGGCGATCACGCGTCATCGAACAGCTTCGGGACGCGATCGCCTTCTGTCGCCGGATCGGGCAACCAACCGCCGGCGGGGTACCGCCAGGGCAGCCCCAGTGGAGCCGGGAATCAGGCTAGCTGGCAAGCGGTGTGCGCCGGGAAGGGAATTCCTCCCGGCGCACACGCGTTCCTGTTCGACCTTCCAGCACTGGAGTGTGGAGAACGCACGCTACCGCTTGGTGTACTGCGGTGCCTTGCGCGCCCGCTTGAGGCCGGGCTTCTTGCGCTCCTTGACGCGGGGGTCGCGCGTGAGCAGCCCAGCACGCCGCAGCACCGGCTTCAGCTCTTCGTTGAAGCGCACCAGCGCCCGCGCGATGCCGTGGCGCACTGCGCCGGCCTGGCCCGAGAGCCCGCCGCCGACGACGCGGGCACGCACTTCGAACTGATCCAGCAGGTTCGTGAGCCGGAGCGGCTCGGCGATCATTACCCGGTAGAGCTCGCGGCCACCGAAGTACTCCTCCGCCGGTCGGTTGTTGATGATGAAGCGGCCGCTACCGGGGTAGAGGCGCACCCGAGCCACCGCCGTCTTCCGGCGACCCACGCCGTAGTAGTAACGCTCTTTCGTTTGCTGCGTCTGCTGTGCTGCTCTCGCTTCCACCACAGTCCGTTCGACCTCCCTACGCCTCGATGTTCAAGACTTCGGGCCGCTGCGCGGCATGCGGATGATTCGGTCCTGCGTACACCTTCAACTTCTTGAACTGCTGCCGTCCAAGCGGCCCCTTGGGCAGCATCCTCCGGACGGCCAGCTCGATCGGACGGGTCGGGTGCTTGGCAATCAGATCCCGGAACGTGGTTGCCTTGAGCCCGCCCGGATAGCCGGAGTGGCGATAGTAGATCTTATCGACATTCTTGGTGCCGGTGACCCGCACCTTATCGGCGTTGACCACGATGACGAAGTCGCCGACATCGATGTGCGGGGTGTACGTCGGCTTGTGCTTGCCGCGGAGGATAGCGGCGATCTGCGACGCCAGGCGCCCGAGGGTCTTGCCCTCGGCATCGACCAGATACCACTTGCGCTCGACCTCGCCTGGCTTCGCGACGTATGTCCGTTGAATCTTGGCTCTCTTCTTCGGTTTGACTCCCATGCGTCTCTCCCCTGACCTAGCTTACCGGATCGAGCCATGGCTCAGGTGAACTCTCGTCGACCACCTCACCGGGATAGGTCACGCGCCACAGTACCAGTCCCTGCGGTGGCGCTGGGGGAGGCGCCAAGCGCCGATCTCCCGCCGCGAGCAGTTCGCCGAGCCATTCCGGAGGTCGCTGTCCCGCTCCAACGGTCACCATCGCCCCCACAATGTTTCGCACCATGTGGGGAAGGAACGCGTTGGCGCCGATCTGGAACTCCAGCAGGCGCGCATCCGGATCCGCGCGATCGATAGCGTTCTCGAGCAGGCGCCAGCGGGCCATCGTGATCGTGCGCACGCTGCCCTTCCCTGTCCCTGGGACACCAAGTCCCTTCCCGGCGAACGAGCGGAAGTCGCGGGTGCCGAGGAGCGCCACCGCTGCTGCCTCCATCGCCTCGAGGTCGAGGGATGCGCAAACGCCCCATACGTAGCGCCGGAGCAGGAGCGGCGGGCTGTGTCCCGTCCAGATCCGATAGCGGTACTCCCGGTAGCGAGCCGAGCGCCGGGCATGGAAGCCGGCCGGCGCCGGCAGTACCCGGTAGACCACCACGTCTTCGGGCAGTACCGCATTGAGCGCTCGAGCGAGCTCTTCCGGAGTATGCCTCCACGCGAACTCGCCGCTCGCAACCTGGCCCACGGCGTGCACGCCGCGGTCGGTTCGGCCGGCGAGGACGAGGGAGACTGGCTGACCGGTGAGCCGGCCCAAAGCCTCCTCAAGAACACCCTGCACGGTGCGGCGGCCCGGCTGCCGTTGGGAGCCGGCGAACTCGGTGCCGTCGTACCCGAAGTCGATCCGGAAGAGCTGAGCACCCATCCCACGGTTGCCGCCGCCCTCACGCCCGCGCTACGCAACGAACTCGATCAAGGCCATCGGCGCGCCATCGCCCCGGCGCGGGCCGAGCTTGTAGATCCGGGTATAGCCGCCCGGCTGCCCCTCGAAGCGCGGCGCGATGACGTCGAACAGCTTCGCAACTGCGCGCTCATCAGCCAGGCGAGCCATCGCTAGGCGGCGATGGTGTTCGGTATCCTCGCGCGCCAGCGTGACCAGCCGCTCGACGATCGGACGAATGGTCTTCGCCTTCGCCTCAGTGGTCTTGATCCGCTCATGCAGGATCAGCGAGACCGCCAGGTTGCGGAAGAGCGCCTTTCGCTGATTTGTGTTGCGGTTGAACTTCCGACCGGCCTTCCGGTGCCGCATGCGTCAGGCCTCCTCTTCCTGATCCAGCGTGCTCGCCGCCTCACTCTCCTCCGGGCCGCCGAACTCGGCCGGCTGCGTGCTGCCCATGTCGGCGAACAGCGGCCCCTCGGTATAGCCGAACTCGGCAAGCTTATCCCGTAGCTCCTGGAGCGCTCGCGGGCCGAAGTTCCGGATGCCGAGCAACTGCTCCGGCCGCAAGGCGAGCACCTGTGAGACTCGCTCGATACCCCGCGCTCGCAGCGCGTTCAACACGCGCTGCGACAGGCCGAGTTCGGAGAGCAAGCGGTTGTCTTCGACCGGGACGACGGCCTCGCCCTCGACCTCTTCGGCTGCGCTCTCGCGCTCGAACTCGGCAATGATCCGCGCATGATCGACGAGGATGCGAGCCGCCTCGCTCAAGGCATCGGCCGGGTCGATCGTGCCGTCAGTGA
This sequence comes from bacterium HR26, assembly GCA_002898875.1. GTDB lineage: Bacteria > Chloroflexota > Chloroflexia > Thermomicrobiales > Thermomicrobiaceae > Thermalbibacter. Next base: position 15,139 of record BEIC01000008.1, on the reverse strand, counting down.
CGATCTCCATGATCAGCCGGTCGTAGTCGGTCATCTGGCCGACGCGCGTGTGCTCCACGACGTAGTTGACCTTGACGATCGGCGTGAAGAGCGCGTCGATGGGGATCTCGCCGAGCGAGTAGATCTCCTGGGCCTCGGCCGGCAGATAGCCGCGGCCACGGCCGATGACGAGATCCATCTCCAATCGTGCATCATCGTTGTCGAGAGTCGCGATGACGTGATCCGGGTTCACGACCTCGACCTCGCTCGGCCAGTCGATATCGCCGGCGCGAACCACGCCCTCACCCTGGGCGAACAGCGTCGCGCGCGCCTCGCGGAAGTCGGTGACGGCGCGCAAGCGCACCCCCTTGAGGTTGAGCACGATCTCGGTCACGTCCTCACGGACGCCCTCGATCGTCGAGAACTCGTGCCAGACGTCGGCGATGCGCACGCGCGTGATCGCCGCGCCCGGCAACGAGCGCAACAGGATCCGGCGCAGGGCGTTCCCGAGGGTCGTCCCATAGCCGGGATCGAGCGGTTCGATGACGAAGCGCCCATACGTGGGCGCGGCATGTGTCTGCTTGACGCGAGGTCGGGCAAAGTCCAGCACGCTTTACAGCCCTCCCGAGCTCGTTCGATCGCCGATCTTCAGTCGCCACCGGACTAGCGACGGCTGTAGTACTCGACGACGAGCTGTGTGTTGATCGGCGGGATATCGATCTGATCCGGCGTCGGCAAGCTGACGACCCGCCCGCTCATCGTCTCGAGGTCACGGGTGAGCCAGGCCGGCACCGGCTTGGACTGGGCCGTCTCCTGCACCACCTTGAAGTACTCGCGCTCCCGGCTCTGCGGCCGCACGGCGATGATATCACCGGGTCGAACGAGGTACGACGGGATATCGGTCTTGCGGCCGTTGACCAGGAAGTGCCCATGCGTGACGAGCTGGCGGGCCTGCCGACGCGAGTCGGCGAAGCCGAGCCGGTAGACCACGTTGTCCAGCCGCCGCTCCAGGATCTGGAGCAGGTTATCGCCAGTCAGCCCCGGCCGGCGCTCCGCCTCCTCGAAGTGCCGGCGGAACTGCCGCTCCAGGATCCCGTAGAGTCGCTTGAGGCGCTGCTTCTCACGGAGCTGCAGCGCGTACTCCGACGGGCGCCGGGTTCGCTTCTGACCATGCTGGCCCGGCGGGTAGTTCTTGTTGGGCTGTCGCTTCACGATCGGGCACTTGGGGCCGAGGCAGCGCTCCCCCTTCAGGTACAGCTTCATGCCCTCTCGCCGGCACAGCCGGCAAACTGGTCCGGTGTATCGTCCCATTCAACCTCCCTCGCCTCGCTGGGCGACGTGTATGCACTCCTGATCGATGGACTAGGTGCGACGTCGCTTCGGTGGCCGGCAACCGTTGTGCGGTACCGGCGTCACGTCCGTGATCGAGAGGACCTGCAGCCCGGCAGCCTGGAGCGAGCGAATGGCCATCTCGCGCCCCGCTCCCGGCCCCTTAACGTAGACATCCACCTGTCGCAAGCCATGCTCCATGCCCTTGCGGGCCGCGTTCTCCGCAGCGACCTGCGCGGCGTATGGGGTGCTCTTGCGTGAGCCCTTGAAGCCGGACGAACCCGCGCTCGCCCAGGCGATCACGTTGCCGTTCGGATCGGTCAGCGTCACGATCGTATTGTTGAACGTCGCCTGGATATAGGCTCGCCCGCGCGGGATATTCTTTCGCTCTCGCCTGCGCAGTCGCCCTCTCGTCCGCGCAGCGCCGCGTCGTCGTTCTGCCATCCGGTCACGTCCTCCCGATCTTCGTTATGGTCAGCACGATACTCCCAGCCCTGAACCAGGGACAAGCACGTTAGGAAGCTGCCTGCCGGGACCGCTTGGTGCCACCGATCCGCGGTCGTGGCCCCTTGCGTGTGCGGGCATTGGTGCGCGTCCGCTGGCCGCGTACCGGCAAGCCGCGGCGGTGCCGCAGCCCTCGGTAGCAGCCGATGTCGATCAGCCGCTTGATGTTCATGCTGACCTCACGGCGCAGGTCACCTTCGACGACCATCTCCTTCTCGATGATGTCGCGCAGGCGCTGCACCTCATCGTCGGTCAGATCCTTGACTCGGGTAGCCGGATTGATTCCGGTGCGAGCCAGGATCTTCTTCGACGTCGGCAACCCGATGCCGTAGATGTAGGTCAGCGCGATCTCGACTCGCTTATCCCTGGGCAGATCAACCCCTGCGATCCGCGCCATGCCCGCCAGCTCCTATCCTTGTCGCTGCTTATGCTTCGGGTTTGAGCAGATCACCCGCACGACTCCACGGCGCCGGATGATCCGGCACTTATCGCAGCGTCGCTTGACCGATGCCGCTACCTTCACGACGTCTCACCCTCCCCGCACATCTCTCCGGTGTCCTCCGAATCAGCCACGCAGGCGGTAGGTGATCCGCCCGCGCGTGAGGTCGTATGGCGACAGCTCGATCCTGACCCGGTCCCCAGGAAGGATTCGGATAAAGTTCATCCGGAGGCGCCCGGAGACGTGAGCCAGGACCTCGTGACCGTTGTCCAGCTCCACCCGAAACATCGCGTTCGGCAGCGCCTCGGTCACCGTTCCCTCGACCTCAATGACATCCTTCTTCGGCACACGACACCTCGATCACGCGCGATCGCTCGCACGCATCACAAAGATACAGTATACCATAGGGCTAGTCAGCGCGCCGTCAAGATGACTGGCCCCTCCGCGCTGATCCATATCGTGTGCTCGTAGTGCGCGGCCAAACTCCCGTCCCGCGTCGAGACCGTCCACCCGTCCTCCGCGACCACAGTCTCGGAACTGCCGGCGCTCAGCATCGGCTCGACTGCCAGCGTCATGCCGGGACGCAAGCGTATCCCGTGCCCCGCCGGCCCCGTGTTCGGAACCGATGGCTCTTCATGCAGGGCTAGCCCAACGCCATGCCCCGAATAACCCACGATGACGCTGAACCCCTGCGCTCGCACGTAGGCTTCGATGGCCGCGCCGAGCTCACCTAACCGCCGGCCCGGATACGCTACTTCCAGCCCGGCTCGAAACGCGCCCTCCGCTGCGGCCACCAGCCGGTGGGCCAGCGAATCGCCGGTACCGACGACGAGCGAGACGGCCGCATCGACGTAGAGTCCCCGGTACTCAACCCCGACATCGAGCGAGAGCAAGTCGCCGTCTTGTAGCGCGCGCTTCCCTGGGATCCCGTGCAGCACCTGCTCGTTCACCGAGGTGCAAATGCACGCAGGGTAGCCACGGTAACCCAGGAAGGCCGGCTGGCCACCCAGCTCGCGGATCCGTTCGCAGGCCAGCTTGTCCAGCTCAGCGGTCGTGATGCCCGGCCGGGCGATCGCCTTGAGCTCATCGAGCACGATCGCTGCGATGCGACCTGCAGCGCGCATCAACTCGATCTCGCGCGCCGACTTGAGCGTGACAGGCATAGTCACGCTCCCAGACGAGGAGCCAGGGCAGCGAGGATCGAGCTGCTCACCTCCTCGATCGACCGGGCACCGTCGATGTCTACCAAGAGACCGCGCTGGCGGTAGTACTCCAGCAGTGGCGCGGTCTGTTCCTCATAGATATCGAGCCGACGCGCGATCGCCTCCGGTGTGTCATCACTCCGCTGGATGAGCGGCCCACCACAGCGGTCGCAGACGCCAGGCTGGCGTGGCGGGTTGAATATCCGGTGATAGGTCGCGCCACACTGCTGGCAAACCAGCCGCCCGCTCAGCCGTTCGATGAGCGCCTCGCGCGGCACGACGAGATGGATCACCGCGACCAGATCATCGCCTCGTTCCCGCAGCACGCGGTCGAGCGCCTCGGCTTGGGCACGGTTGCGGGGAAAGCCATCCAGGAGGACACCCCGGTGGTTTGGCTGCTCGCGCTCGAGTTCATCCAGCCGGGCTACGAGGACCCGCACCGTGAGGTCATCCGGCACCAGAGTCCCACGGTCGTAGTAGAACCGGACCTCACGAGCCAGCTCGCTGTCGCTCGCCATCAAGGCCCGGAAGAGATCGCCCGTGGCCACGTGCACGAGGCCGAGTTGCGGGGCAACCGCGGCCGCCTGAGTTCCCTTGCCCGATCCCTGAGGCCCGATGATCAGGACGTGCCTGCGGTTACTCCCCATGCGCACCTCTTAGCGGATGAAGCCCTCATAGTTCCGCATCAGCAACTGGGCCTCAAGCTGCCGCATCGTGTCGATGGCGACACCGACGACGATCAGGAGCGAGGTCGAGCTCAGGAAGAGCACCGTCACGCCGGTGATCTTGGCGGCAATGTACGGCAGCACGGCCACGAAGCCGAGGAACAGCGCGCCAACCAGCGTGATCCGCATAAGGACGTGCGTCAGATACTGGTCGGTGTTCCGCCCCGGCCGGATGCCTGGGATGAACGCCCCCTGCCGCTGCAGCGTCTCCGCGATGTTCTGCTGCTGGAACAGGATCATCGTATAGAAGTAGGTAAATGCGACCACGAGCACAAAGTAGGCGACCTGGTAGGGCGCGCTGTTCGGGTTGAAGACCGCCGCGATGCCGCTGGCCAGATCGCGGAGCCACGGACGCTCCGAGGTGGTCAGGAAGTTAGCGATCATGCCCGGCAGGACCAGAATGCTGATCGCGAAGATCAGCGGGATCATGCCCGCCGAGTTCACCTTGAGCGGGATGAACGTCGTGCCACCACCGTAGACTCGACCGCGCCGCACACGCCGCGCGTGCTGCACGGGAATCCGCCGCTGCCCCTCGTTGATTAGCACGATACCAACGATCGTGAGCAGTCCGATCGCGAGGAAGGTCACCGTCCCGATCAGATTCTGGGTGAGCGTCCCACCGGTCAGGAGATTGCCGACCGAACTGGGCAGGCTGGCAACAATCCCGCCGAAGATGATGATCGAAACGCCGTTCCCGATCCCGCTCTCCGTAATCAGCTCACCGAGCCACACCAGGAACACGGTCCCGGCCGTCATGGTCAACAGCAGCGCGACGCTGCGCAGTGCGGTCGCTGAATCGAACAGTCCGAAGTCGCGCAGGACGCCGGCCTGGGCCATCAGCACTGCCTGACCGTAGCCTTGGAGCAGCGCGATCGGAACGGTCAGCCAGTGGGTGTACTGGTTGATCTTCGCCCGCCCGATGTTGCCCTCCTTGGAGAGCTCGGTGAGCCGGGGAATAACCGGGGTCAGGAGCTGCATGATGATCGACGCCGTAATGTACGGGTAGACCCCCATGGCGACGATCGAGAAGTTGGTCAGCGTGCTCCCGGAGAAGAGGTTCAGGATGCCCAGGAGCTGGTTCGACTCCAGGAGCCGCCGAAGCGCCTCCTGATCCACACCGGGCACCGGAATCGTCGCCACGAAGCGGAAGATCGCCAGAATCCCGAGGGTAAAGAGCATCTTCCGCCGGAGATCGGGGATTTTGAAGGCGTTGATGACGGCCTGCAGCATTACTCGATGACCTCCACCGTTCCGCCGGCCGCCTCGATCTTCTCGCGGGCGGTGGCAGAGAACTTGTGCGCATGCACGTGCAGTGGCCGGGTGACGTCCCCGTCACCCAGGATCTTCACTGGCAGCTTCTCATCGCGCACGATCCGCAACTGATAGAGCAGCTCAGGCGTGATCGGCCCGTCGACCTCCAGCTCATTGAGTCGCCCGACGTTTACCACCTCGTAGACGGTCTTGAAGATGTTCGTGAACCCACGTCGGTAGCCGAGCCGGAGGTACAGCGGGTTCTGACCGCCCTCGAAGCCCGGGCGCACCTTCCCGCGCGCCTTCTGGCCTTTGGTGCCGCGCCCGGCTGTCTTTCCCTTACCGGCCGCGATTCCACGCCCGACGCGCGTCTTCGGCTTGCGCGAGCCGGGAGCAGGTTTCAAGTCATGCAGCTTCATCCTCGGTCCCCTTCTGCGACGCCCTCGCCCGGCCCCGGCCTGTCGGCGCCGCGTCGGACACGACCTCCTCGACGCGCACCAGATGTCGCACCTTGTTGATCATGCCACGAATCGACGGCGTGTCCGGCTTCTCGACGGTCTGGTGCAAGCGGCGCAGGCCGAGAGAGCGGAGAGTATCGCGCTGATCCTGTCGATACCCGATGGCGCTCTTCACGTACGTGATCCGCAGCATCTTGCTAGCGCTCATTGCTCTTCGCTCGCCTCCTCACCCGCAGTCGCTCCACCGGGATGGACCGGCGGCGCGCCACGTCCTCCGGCGATTCTAACTGACTCAGCGCTAGGAGCGCAGCTTGGGTAACGTTAACCGGATTGTTGCTCCCATGGGTCTTCGCGATGAGATCGCGGATACCGGCCGCCTCGGCGACCGCGCGCACGCCGGCACCCGCGATCACACCGGTGCCGGGTGCCGCCGGCTTCATGATCACCCGCGTCGCCTTGAACTTCACCTCGACGTCGTGTGGAATCGTTCGCTGTTCGAGCGGCACCCGGATCAGTCGCTTCTTCGCGTTCTCGACCGCCTTGCGGATCGAGTCCGGCACCTCACCCGCCTTGCCGATCCCCACCCCGACGTGGCCTTCGCCATCGCCGACGACGACCACGCTGCTGAAATGGAAGCGACGACCGCCCTGCACCACCTTGGCCACGCGGTTGATCTGCACGACGCGCTCGCGCAGATCCCCTACCTCGTCAGGGGAGACACGTCGCGCTCGTTCCAGAATTGCTTTCGTACTCACCTGCTCTCACCTCGCTCCGCTAGAACTCGAGCCCTGCCTCTCGGGCGCCGTCGGCCAGTGCCTTGACCCGGCCGTGGTACTTGTAGCCACCTCGATCGAAGACGACGCGGGTGATGCCCTTGGCTCTGGCCCGCTCGCCGATCACCTGCCCCACCACCCGCGCCTCGGCGACCTTCGGGTGCTCCGCCGGGAAGCGCTCGCGCACTTCCTTTTCCAGGGTAGACGCTGCGACCAGCGTATGCCCGACAGTGTCATCGATGATCTGCGCGTAGATGTGCTCATTGCTGCGGAACACATTCAGCCGCGGCCGCTCGGGCGTGCCTGAGACCTTGGCCCGCACCCGCAGGTGACGCCGCTTCCGCGGCGAAAGGTGTCGCTTGTACTCAAACCGCATCGCCGATCGAACCTCCTTGAGAAGCCATGGGATACTCGATCCCGGCACCACCGGACCATTCGGACCGGCTCGCCCTTTCGAGCCCCTACTTCCCTACTTCTTCGCTTTCCCGGTCTTACCGGCCTTGCGCCGGATCTGCTCGCCCAGGTATCGAATACCCTTGCCCTTGTAGGGCTCGGGCGGCCGAACCCGGCGGATCTGCGCGGCCATCTCGCCGACGAGCTGCTTGTCGATCCCGACCACGCCGATCCGGGTCGGCGACTCGAGCACGAAGCTGATGCCAGGAGGCGGATCGATCCGCACGGGGTGGGAGTAACCAACGTTCAGTACCAGCGTCTTCCCCTCAAGCGCGGCGCGATAGCCGACCCCATGGATCTCCAGGTCCTTGCGATAGCCTTCGGTGACACCCTGCACCATGTTCGCAATCAGCGTCCGGTAGAGGCCGTGCAACTGCTTGTGGCGTCGCTCATCGGACGGCCGCTGCACCCGCAGCGTGCCGTTCTCCCGCGTGACGATCATCTCTGGATCGATCCGCAGCTCGAGCTCGCCCTTCGGCCCCTTCACCCGGACCAGCCCGGACTCGATGCTAACCTCGACCCCCGAAGGGATCGGAATCGGTCGCTTCCCGATACGCGACATGCGAGCAACCTCCTGTCCAGGCGTCGGTCGGACCGTCAGAAGACGGTGCAGAGCACCTCGCCGCCGATGCCACGGCGCCGGGCTTCGACATCGCTCATCACACCCTGTGAGGTCGAGAGGATCGCGATGCCCAGCCCGTTCTTGACGCGCGGCAGCTCGTCCTTACCGGCGTAGATGCGCAAACCTGGCTTCGAAATCCGCTTGATCTCGCGGATCGCATGGCGGCGATCCGGCGTGTACTTCAGCCGAATCTTCAAAATCGGCCGTGGCTCGGCCGGCTCGACCGTGTAGTCCTCGATATAGCCTTCTTCCTTGAGGATCCGGGCAATCTCGATCAGGATGCGCGAGGCGCGCATGCTCGTCTCCGACTTGCGCCCCATCCCGGCATTCCGGATCCTCGTGACCATGTCACCGATCGGATCTGTAATCGTCATCGCCCAGTCTGCCTCGCTCCGCTCAATCGCTCGCTCACCCAGCTCACCAGCTCGCCTTCTTGACCCCAGGCAACAGGCCCTGGAGCGCCAGTTGCCGGAAGCAGATCCGGCAGACCCCGAACTTGCGAATGTACGCCCGCGGCCGACCGCAGAGCTTGCAGCGGTTATGCTGCCGCACGGCATACTTCTGTGGCTTCATCGCTTTGACGATCTTCGACTTCTTCGCCATCGCTCCTCCAGGTCAAGCTTAGCCGCGGAAGGGCATCCCCAGCAGTTCCAGCAGGCGCCGCCCCTCCTCATCCGTCCGGGCTGTGGTCACGATGCTCACCTCCAGCCCGCGCACGCGGTCGATCTTGTCGTAGTCGACCTCCGGAAAGACCAGTTGCTCGCGCAGTCCGAGCGTGTAGTTGCCGCGACCATCGAAGGAGCGCGGCGAAAGCCCGCGGAAGTCCCGAATGCGCGGCAGCGCGATCGAGATCAGCCGGTCCAGGAAATCGTACATGCGATTGCCGCGCAAGGTCACCATCACCCCGATCGGCATGCCCTTGCGCACCCGGAACGCGGCGATCGACTTCCGGGCCTTCGTCACGACTGGCCGCTGGCCACTGATCGCGGCCAGGTCGTTCATCGCGGCATCGATCGCCCGCGGGTTGCTGACCGCCTCACCCAGGCCGATGTTGAGGACGATCTTCTCCAGCTTCGGCACCTCGTACATGTGCCGGTAGCCGAACTCCTCCATCAGCTTGGGCACGACCTCTTCGCGGTAGAGCTTCTTCAGCCTGGGCTCGACTCGCTCCTTGACTTCCGCTCCCATACCTGCCCCAGCCCCATCACGAGCGTGCCTTGGTGGGCACTGGCTTCTCGATCACCGCATCGCACTTCTTGCAGTAGCGAACCTTCTGGCCACCCTCGGTGAACCGGAAGCCGACCCGGGTCGGCTTGCCACAGTGCGGGCAGATCAGCATCACCTTGGAGACATGGATCGGCGCCTCCATCTCGATGATCCCGGCTTGCCGGACGCCGGGGATGGCCCGCTGGTGCTTCTTGACGATGTTGACACCCTCGACGATGACCCGATCCTCGCGGGGCAAGTTCCGTCGCACACGGCCGCGCGCACCCCGGTCTTTGCCCCGGAGGACGATGACCTCGTCTCCGGTCACAATCTTCTCCGCCATCGGCACCGCCCCCCTACAGCACTTCCGGCGCCAACGAGATGATGCGCATGAACTGGCGCTCACGCAGCTCCCGGGCGACCGGCCCGAAGATGCGCGTCCCGCGTGGAGTTCCCTGCGGCGTGATCAAGACAGCCGCGTTGTCATCGAACTTGATGTGCGAGCCATCCGCCCGCCGGTAACCCTGCGCGGTGCGCACCACCACGGCCCGCACCACATCGCCCTTCTTCACGCTGGCGTGCGGCTGGGCCGACTTGACCGAGGCGACGATGACGTCGCCCACAGTGGCGTACTTCTTCGCCGAGCCACCCAGCACGCGAATGCACATGATCTCCTTGGCACCGGTGTTGTCGGCGACGACAAGACGGGTGTGCGGCTGGATCATGACGTCGCCTCCTCTTCTTCCTCCTCAGCGATCTCGGCGGCGACCTCCGGCGTCGCCCGCTCGAGGATCTGGCGCACGATCCAGCGCTTGGTCTTGCTGAGCGGCCGGGTCTCCTCGATCAGGACGAGATCCCCGATCCGGCACAGGTTATACTCATCGTGCGCCTTGAACTTGCTCGTGCGCCGGACGGTCTTCTTGTAGATCGGGTGACGGCGGAAGTAGTCGACGGCCACCACGACCGTCTTGTCCATCTTGTCCGACACCACCCGACCGACCTTGGTTAGCCGACGCTTCGGTCGCCTCTGGCTCGATGTCTGAGCGTTTGCTTCCATGCCTCTCACCACCTACGATTGCTGCTGCCGCATCTGCCGGGCCTTACGCTTCTTCCGCTCGCGGCGCGTGAGCTTCGGCGGCGGCAGCAGGCCTTGCTCCGCCAGCGCCTGCCGCTCACGCTCCGTGAGAATCGTGTAGATGCGGGCGATATCCTTGCGAATCTGCCGGATCCGCATCGGATTCGCCAGCCGGCCCAGGGCAGCGTCGAAGCGCAGGTCACGCCACTCCGAGCGCAGCTCGTCGAGCTTGCGCCGGAGCTCCTCATTTGAGAGCGCACGGATCTCAGCCGGCTTCACGGCAACTCCCCCACTTCCGGCTAGGCTTCTGCCACGGGTGCGGCTTCTGCAGCCATCTCCCGCTTCACGATGCGGCACTTGCATGGCAGCTTGAAGATCGCCCGGGTCAGCGCCTCCACGGCGAGATCCTCACGGACGCCTGCCAGCTCGAACAGGATACGGCCCGGCTTAACCACTTCCATCCAGTACTCGGGGTTCCCTTTGCCGCTCCCCATCCGCGTCTCCGCCGGCTTCTTCGTCACCGGCTTGTCCGGGAAGATCCGGATCCAGACCTTCCCACCGCGCCGGACCGCGTTCGTGATCGCGCGGCGCGCCGCCTCGATCTGCCGTGCCGTGACGTAGGCCGGCTCCAGTGCCTGGATCCCGTACTCACCGAACACGACGGTGTTGCCACGGGTGGCAATCCCTCGTGTCCGGTAGCGATGGTGCTTGCGGTGCTTGACCCGCCTCGGCATCAACATCGTCACATCCTATCCACACTAGTCGGCCACAGCGACCGCTTCGGCGGCCTCCGGGGCGCTGCGCTTCTCCGGCAGGACGTCGCCGTGGTAAATCCACACCTTGACGCCGATCTGCCCGTAGGTCGTCGGCGCGTGCACTTGAGCATAGTCGATGTTCGCCCGCAAGGTCTGCAATGGGACGCGCCCGACCATCTCGGTGACCGCGCGCTTCATCTCGGCGCCGCCCAGGCGCCCTTTGACCTTGATCTTGACCCCCTTCGCTCCGGCGCGCATCGCCTGCGCCGCGGCGTGCTTCATCGCGCGCCGGTAGGAGACACGGCGCGTGATCTGCTCGGCGATGTTCTCGGCGACGAGCTGGGCGTCCAGCTCCGGCTTGCGCACCTCCTGGATATTGAGGTGAACCTTCTTGCCCACTTTGGCCTCCAGGAGCTGCCGCAGCCGCTCCACGTTGGCGCCCTGCTTGCCGATGACCACGCCCGGCTTGGACGTGTGAATCGTCACGTCCACCCGGTTAACCGCGCGCTGGATCTCGATCTTCGAGATGCCGCCGCGAGCCAGCTCCTGGTTGATCAGGTTCCGGATCTCCAGATCCTCGTGGAGCTGCTCGCGGTAGTGCCGATCTTTCTCGGCAAACCACTTCGACTTCCAGTCGTGCACGATGCCGAGCCGGAAGCCGATGGGATGAACTTTCCTACCCAAGCTAGGCCCCCTTCTGCATCTCGTCGAGGACGACGGTGATATGTGCCGTGCGGCGCCACTTCCGCCCCACCCGGCCGCGAGCCCGCGGCTGCCAGCGCTTGTAGCGCGGCCCGTCGTCGGCATAGATGCGCTTGATGTACATCTGCGACGGGTCCAGATCGTAGTTATGCTCCGCGTTGGCCGCCGCGGACTTGAGCAGCTTGAGCACGATCGGGGCCGACTTCTGGGGCAGGAAGCGCAAGATCGCCATCGCTTCGGTCAGCGGCTTCCCGCGCACCGCGTCGATCACCAGACGGGCCTTCCGCGGTGAGACCCGGACTTCGCGGACCTTGGCCGTCACTTCCATTGCTCGTCACCGTCTCCCTCAAGCTGCTTACCTACCGGCGTCGGGTCGTCCGCTCGGCATCCTTGCCGTGACCGCGGAACGTCCGCGTCGGCGCGAACTCCCCAAGCTTGTGCCCGACCATCTGCTCGGTGATGAAGATAGGCACGTGCCGTCGGCCATCGTGGACGGCCACCGTGTGCCCAACCATTTCCGGGAAGATGGTCGAATCGCGCGCCCACGTGCGGATGACCCGCCGTTCACCGGTGCGATTCAGCTCATCGATCTTCTTCTTAAGTTTCGGATCAATGTACGGTCCCTTCTTCGACGACCGTCCCACGTTTGTTCGCCTCCCGTCTCAGCACCGGCTACGAGCGCCCTTCATACCGGCGTCGCACGATGAACCGATCCGTCTTCTTGTTGCGCCGTGTCCGGTAACCGAGCGCGGGCTTACCCCACGGCGTCTTCGGCGGCATGCCGGCCGGTGCCTTTCCTTCCCCACCACCGTGCGGGTGGTCACGCGGCGTCATCGCCGAGCCGCGCACCGCAGGGCGCCAGCCCATGTGCCGCCTCCGGCCCGCCTTCCCAATCCGGACATTCGCGTGGTCCACGTTGCCAACCTGGCCGATCGTCGCCATGCACTCGAGCCGCACCATCCGTACTTCACCGGACGGCATGCGGATCTGCGCATAGTCGTCCTGCTTGGCCAGGAGTTGCGCCGCTGTCCCGGCCGCTCGGACAAGCTGCCCGCCGCGGCCCGGAGACAGCTCGATGTTGTGGATCTGCGTACCGAGCGGTATGTTCGCCAGTGGCAACGCGTTGCCCACGCGCACCGGCGCATTCGGTCCTGATTCTACTACATCACCCACCTTGAGTCCAAGCGGCGCAAGGATGTACCGCTTCTCGCCATCGCGGTAGTGCAGCAACGCGATGAAGGCGCTCCGGTTGGGATCGTACTCGATCGCCGCCACCTTGGCCGGGACCCCGTGCTTATCCCGCTTGAAGTCGATGCGCCGGTAGAAGCGCTTGTTCCCGCCGCCGCGGTGACGTACGGTGATCCGGCCTTGATTGTTCCGGCCCGCGTGCTTCTTGAGCGGCTCAATCAGGCTCTTCTCAGGCTCTTTCTTGGTGATCTCCTCAAACGTGAGCACCGACATGTTGCGGCGCCCCGGTGAGGTTGGCTTATACTTCTTGACTGGCATCGGCTCGCTCCCTCTCCAGACCCGGCCTCAGAGCTGGCTGAACAGGTCGATCGTATAGCCGGGCTCCAGGGTCACGATCGCCTTCTTCCACGACGCCTCGCGGCCTACGACGGGCACGCGGCCCCGCCGGCGGATCCGGCGCCGCGGCTTGCCCCGGACGTTCATCGTGTTGACCTTCTTCACCTTGACGTTGAACGTCCGCTCGACTGCCTCCTTGATCTGGATCTTGTTGGCTTCCGGCGCCACCTCGAAGGTGTACTGATTCATCTCCATGAGGCGCGTATTCTTCTCGGTGATGATGGGACGCCGGAGAATGTCTTGGTAGTCCATGGCTACTGTCCCTCCTGTGCCCAGAGTCGATGGATCTCGTCCACCGCCTCGCGCATCAGGATCATGCGCTCGTATTTCAGCCCATCGCGGACGTTCATGTACTGCGCCATCAGCACCTTGACGTTCTCGAGGTTGCCCGCCCCGCGGTGAACATTCTCACGCGGCCGATCCACGACGATTAGCGTCGAGCGCGCGTCGCTGAGCGGCAGCCGGCTCAGCACCTCTTTCATCTTCTTCGTACGCGGCTCGATCTCACCCAGCCCCTCGACGACCACAATCTGGTTCTCGCGCTGCTTCGCCGAGAGGACCGAACGGATCGCCAATCGCCGCATCTTCTTTGGCATCGCCTTCGTGTACTTGCGCGGGTGTGGCCCCCAGACCACCCCACCGCCCTTCCAGTGGGGTGCCCGGATGCTCCCCTGCCGGGCGCGGCCGGTTCCCTTCTGTCTCCACGGCTTCCGACCGCCACCTCGAACCTCGCCCCGCGTCTTCGTGTCGTGCGTCCCGGCCCGCGCGTTGGCCAGTTGCCGCACGAGCGCCTGGTGCATCACCGGCACGTGCGGCTCGATGCCGAAGACGGAGTCCGCTAGCTCGATCTGGCCAACCTGCTGGCCCTGAAGATCAAACACCGCAACCTGCACCGCTCGCCTCCCTCTCACGCCGTGGTCGCCGCGGCGCGCTTGCGCTGCTTGATCGCATGACGCACGATCACCAAGCCGCCGTTGGCGCCCGGGACCGCGCCCTTGACCAGCACCAGGTTCCGGCTGGGGTCGACCCGCATGACCTGAAGGTTCTGCACGGTCACCCGCTGCACGCCCATCCGACCAGCCATGCGCTTGCCCTTGTGCACTCGCCCGGGGGTCGTCGTCGAGCCGATCGAGCCCGGCGCACGCAGCCGGTCGGACTGGCCATGCGTCTTCGGCCCGCCGCGGAAGCCGTGCCGCTTGACCACGCCCTGGAAGCCGCGCCCCTTGCGCCAGCCGGTCACGTCCACCAGCTGGCCTGGCGCGAACAGGCTACAGTCGAGGACCTGGCCGACAGAGAACGACTCCGGATCGTCGACCTTGACCTCGCGCAGGTACTGCGGCTGTGCTCCCGAGGCCCGGAGGTGCCCCTGCATCGGCTTGTTGAGGCGCTTCTTGTGGCCAAAGCCAAGTTGCACGGCCTCGTAGCCGTCTTTGGCCTTCGTTTTCACCTGCGTGACGACGCACGGGCCCACCTCCAGCACCGTGACCGGCACGGCACGTCCCGCGTCGTCGAAGATTTGGGTCATACCCAGCTTGCGGCCGAGTAGTCCTTCGATCATCAGCTCTCCCCAGTCTAGGTGGCAGCTCCAGGCGCGCTTGCCCACGCTGCCGTGCAAGAGCATGATCCGGTGTGTTCAATGCACCGCTATAGTTTGATCTCGATGTCTACCCCAGCCGGCAACGTGAGCCGCATGAGCGCTCGGATCGTCGCGTGGCTGGGCTCGAGCACATCGATGAGCCGCTTGTGGGTGCGGATCTCGAAGTGCTCTTGCGAGTCCTTATCGATGAACGGCGAGCGGATCACCGTGAACCGCTCGATCTTGGTCGGCAGCGGAACCGGCCCAGCCACCTTGGCTCCGGTGCTCTCGGCCGTCTCCACGATCTGCCGAGCCGACTGGTCGAGAATGCGGTGGTCGTGCGACTTTAAGCGAATTCGAATCTTTTGTGTAGGGCGTCGGGACATAACCGTCTACCCTCCTGGACGCTACTTCAGGATCTTGGTGACGACGCCGGCCCCGACGGTCCGCCCGCCTTCCCGGATCGCAAACCGCGACCCCTCCTCCAGCGCCACCGGCTTGTCCAG
>BEIC01000007.1 GCA_002898875.1 bacterium HR26 | reverse complement strand
CCCGTACAGCCCTACGAACAGCAAGGGCTTCGATCTGCTCCCTGAGGACGTGAAGCAGCGCCTGCCCAGCGCTCCGGCGCAGAAGAGTGTGCAGCTCGAGGCAGACAACGAGTTCTGGCTCGAGGCACTTGAGGAGCTCCAGGAGCGCTTCGATAGCTGGTTGACGGCGTGAGAATGGAGGGAGCAGGCCGGACTTGCCTGCTCCCTCCATACCAGGCTGCCGATCCAGAGGTGCGCTGGGTGAGATGCATGCCCCACGGGTAGCAGGAGCATGCATCCACCCCCAGTGGAGCTGGTTGCATAGGATCAGCAGCGGGTAGGGTTAGTGCTGTAGACTGAAGAGTGTTCGATCCCCAAGGTCGCCAGAGCAGGTAGGCGGAGACGATCACCTCGGGCAGGAGGGTGCTTCGGTGACAGTCACTGCGCGACGACCGGCAGTTGGGGCACGGGTCGTGGTCGACCCGCGTATGCGGCGGCTTTACCTGCGGCGGCAGGTAGCCCTCTTCGGGCTGCTGCTCCCCGCGCTCCTCCTGCTGCTCGTCCTGTTTGTCTACCCGATCCTGCGCCTGCTCGTGACCAGCGTCTATGATCAGGGCAGCTTCTCGCTGGAGCATTACCAGCGCATCGTGCAGGTCGACCTGTACCTGCGGGTCATGCGGACGACCTTCACGATCGCGCTCCAGGTCACCGCGATCTGCCTGCTGCTGGGCTATCCGCTGGCCTACTTCCTCTCCACACTGCAGGCGCGCACGGCCCGGCTGCTCCTGATCCTGGTGCTTATCCCCTTCTGGACGAGCATTCTGGTGCGGACGTACGCTTGGATGGTGCTGCTCCAGCGTCAGGGAGTGATCAACCGGTGGCTGATCGAGCTCGGGCTGATCGATGAGCCGCTGCGGATGATGTACAACCGCATTGGCGTGCTCGTCGGAATGGTCCACGTGCTCCTGCCCTTCATGGTCCTACCGACCTTCGCGGTGATGCGCGGCATCGACCGTGACCTGATCCGGGCTGCTCAGAACCTGGGTGCAACGCCGCTGCAAGCATTCCTCCGCATCTTCTTCCCGCTGAGCCTGCCCGGTGTCGCGGCGGGCAGTCTACTCGTGTTCATCCTGGCGCTGGGCTTCTTCATCACGCCAGCGCTCATGGGCGGGCGGACAGACATCATGATCGCTCAGCTCATGGAGGACCAGATCAGGACGCAGCTCAACTTCCCGTTCGCAGCCGCGCTGGGAACGGTGTTGCTGGCGGTGACGCTCGTGATCTTCGTGATCTATAACCGCCTGCTCGGGCTCGACAAGATCTTTGGGGGAGATGTGTCATGACGGTGCAGCCAGCCGCCCGTCAGGGGGCACGCGTGCTGGCCGAGCGCCAGGCCCGGCCGCCACGCTTCGCTCTCTCCTGGTCTCGTTTGCTGCTTGCGGCGTTGTGCGGCCTGGTGCTGCTCTTCCTGGTCGCACCGGTCGTGATCGTGATCCCGATGTCGTTCAGCGCGGCGAAATACCTCTCGTTTCCGCCGCCGGGCTTCTCGCTACAGTGGTACGAGAACTTCTTCAATCGGTCGGACTGGACTTCGGCGATGATCCAGAGCATCCGGGTAGCCTTCACCGTGATGATCCTCGCGACTGTGCTCGGGATCATGGCCTCGCTGGCTCTGGTGCGCGGTAACTTCCCCGGCAAGGATCTTATCAACGCGGTCATCGTCTCACCGCTCATCGTGCCGACCATTATCGTGGCGATCGCGATCTATGGGATCTACGCGCGTCTGCACCTGGTTCAGACATTCATTGGCCTGGTCCTGGCGCATACGGTGCTCGCGGTGCCCTATGTGATTGTCAATGTGACGGCGACGCTGAGAGGATTCGATATCCGGCTCGAGCAGGCGGCGCAGAGCCTGGGAGCCAGCCCGATTCAGACCTTTCGCTACGTCACCCTGCCGCTGATCGCGCCGGGCATCTTCGCTGGGGCGGTCTTTGCCTTCATCGCCTCGTTCGACGAGCTGATCGTCGCTCTCTTCATCGCGGGCGCGCAGGGGCGCACGCTGCCGATGCGGATGTTCGAGGGCCTGCGTCTGGAAATCGATCCCACCATCGCTGCGGTGTCGTCCATGCTCATCACCTTCTCGGTGCTAGTGCTGCTCTCGGCGGAGCTCGTCCGTCGCCGCAGCCGGAGCGAGGCGTAGCTCGACCTCTCGATCTGTAACAATAGTCGTGGCGAGTCTCCTCGGAACTGAGGGACTCCGAGGATCGGAGAGGTGCACGAGCGCATGGTCGAACCGGTCTCGACGCGAACCGCACCGACAGCCCGGCCTCCGTCACCGCTCGAGTCGCGCCGGTTCCGGCGGGTGCTGCTCGTCCTGCTCGCGCTGATCACGGTCGGCTGGGTGCTCTGGACCGTGCGCGGAGCGCTCGTGCCGTTCGCCGTCGGCGCGGTAATCGCCTACCTGCTCGCTCCGCTCGTTGCGGCGTTCGAGCGGGTTATCCCCTTTCGATCGCGCTCTCCAGGGCTCTGTCGCGCGCTGGCTATCCTGCTGAGCTATGCCGTAGCCGGGGGCTGGCTCACGCTGGCAGGGCTCATCCTATTGCCGCCCCTCATCCGGCAATCGACCGAGTTCGTCGAGTCAATTCCCGACTATGTGAAGTCAGCCAACGACCAGATCTTCCAATGGCTGGATCGGTACCAGACGACGGTGCCGCCGCAGATCCAGGCGCAAATCGAGAGTGGCCTGTCGTCGCTCGGGTCGGTGGCCATCTCCGCGATCCGCACTGCCTTGATGACGACGTTCAGCGCGGTGGGAGCAGCGATCGGCTTCTTCTCGGCCGTCGTGCTGCTGCCGTTCTGGCTGTTCTACGTGCTCAAGGATGAGCGCCGTGGCTGGGAATGGTTCTACAACCTGTGGCCGGAGGGGTGGCGGGAGGACGTGCGGGCGATCGTCGGCATCGTGGACCGGACGCTGGCCGCCTACATCCGGGGGCAGCTCCTCCTCGGCGTGGTCATCGGGCTGGCAACCGGCGTCGCGATGGCGATCATCGGCTTGACCCAGCCGATCGTGCTGGGGTTGATCGCCGGAGTCCTCGAGTTGATCCCGATCCTCGGCCCAATTATCACCTTCATCATCATCGCACTGGTGGCGCTCGCCACCGAGCCCTCGAAGCTGCTCTGGGTCGGGGTGGCGTTCATCATCATTCAGCAGCTCGAGAACAACCTCCTGGTACCGCGGATTCACGGGCATGTGGTGCAGATGAACCCGGCTCTGGTGATGCTGCTGATCGTGATCGGCGGGGCGCTCTGGGGCGTGATCGGCATGATCGTGATCGTACCCCTGGCGGCGATCTGCCGCGACGTGTTCCGGTATCTCTACCATCGCCTCGGCGATGAACCCGCCTAGCGCCGGGGTGCTGGACGGCAAGGCGATCGACTACCCCTCGATCATCATTTGGCTGATCGATCGGAGCGGTTGTCTGGCGATGGCGCCGCACTCGTCACCTGGCCCGGTGCGGTCACCAGGTCGAGATACGGGGCAAGATCCTCGACGAGCCCACTGGGCTCGGGCTTGACCCGGAGCTGCGGGAAGAGGATAACTTCCCGGATGTTCTGCTGGTTCGTGAACAGCATCGCCAGCCGGTCGATGCCGATGCCGAAGCCACCGGTCGGCGGCATGCCGTACATGAGCGCATTGATGAAGTCCTCGTCGATCGGCATAGCTTCCTCATCGCCAAGATCCCGGTCGCGCGCTTGCTCCAGGAAGCGGGCGAGCTGGTCGAGCGGGTCGTTCAGCTCGGTGTAGGCGTTGGCCAGCTCCAGCCCGCCGATGAAGAGCTGGAAGCGCTCGACGAGACGTGGGTCGTCCGGCTTCCGCTTGGCAAGGGGCGAGAGCTCCACCGGATAGTCGTAGACGAAGGTAGGCTGGATGAGGCGAGGCCGGACGAACGTCTTCAGCAACTCGTCGAGGATGCGTGGCCACACCGTGGTAGGCTGGACATCGGCGCCGAGGGCACGGGCCCGGGCGTAGAGTTCCGCCTGCTCGGTCACCTCCAAGAAATCGATCCCGGTGTACTCGATCAGTGCCTCGCGTAGCGGCAGCCGCCGCCAGGGTGGCGTGAGATCAATCGTATGCTCGCCCCAGGGGATGACTAGTGTGCCGAGTGCCTGCTCGGCCGCGTAGACCACCATCTCCTCGCACATCTGCATGACATCGAGGTAGTCACAGTAGGCGGCGTAGAACTCGAGCATGGTGAACTCGGGCGAGTGGCGCGCGTCGATCCCCTCGTTGCGAAAGTCCTTGCAGATCTCGTAGACCCGGTCGTAGCCGCCGACTAGCAGCCGTTTGAGGTACAGCTCGTCGGAGATCCGCAGGTAGAATGTTTGGTCCAGGGCGTGGTAGTAGGTGGTGAACGGCCGGGCCGCTGCACCCCCGTAGAGGGGCTGCAACGTCGGGGTCTCGACCTCGAGGAAGCCACGCTCATCCAGATAGCGCCGCAGCGCCCGGATGAGGTTGGCGCGCACGACGAAGATCCGGCGAGTCTCTTCATTCGCCAGGAGATCGACGTAACGTTGACGATAGCGGGCCTCGACGTCGCTGAGACCGCGCCACTTGTCCGGAGGCGGGTTCAACGCCTTGCTGAGCAGGCGGAACTCAGTTACTTGAACGGAGATCTCGCCGGTTCGCGTGCGGAAGAGATTCCCCTGAACCTCGACGAAGTCGTTGAGGTCGACGAACCGCTTGAACCAGGCGAACCGCTCGTCGCCGAGTAGATCGCGCCTGAGATAGATCTGGATCGCGCCACTGCCGTCTCGAATGTGACTGAAGACGATTCGGCCCAGGTCACGGATCGCCACCACCCGGCCAACGACGGCTATCGGCTCCGGGTCGGGCTCAGTGCCAAGCGAGGGCTCCAGGCGCTGGAAGCGCGCGATTGCCTCGGCCGCGCTGTGGGTGCGGATGCAGCGCGGTGGGTAAGGATCGATGCCTTGCTCGCGCAGCGCGCGCAGCTTAGCCAGGCGTTGCTCCTGCTGATCGTTGAGACTCATCGCCGATCGCTCCTCTAGTGCCCCGTGTCGATCCCTTTCCCTTGTCGCCAACAGAACGCGGCCGCGGCGCGCTAAGGCGCCGCGGCCGCCAGCGAGAGCTTCACTGCCTGTCACTCAACCTGTTGGATAGTAAAACGCGTCTCGCCACCCGGCGCCTGGACCACAACGGTATCGCCAGCGCGTTTGCCGAGCAAGGCGGCACCGACCGGTGACTCAATCGAGATACGCCCGTGCATCGCGTTGGCTTCCTCCGGGCCGACGATCACCCACGTCTCGGTGATACCTTCATCGTCGATGACCGTAACGCGTGACCCGAGCTGGACGACGTCGCGACTGCCCTCCTGGGTAAGGACCTGGGCCCGGCGAAGGATATGCTCGATCTCGCGAATTCGCGCCTCAGCCAGGACCAGTTCCTCCTTGGTGTCTTCGTACTCGCTGTTGTCGGAGATGTCACCCTCAGTGCTGAGCTGCTGCAGCCGCGAGACCAGCATCGGCACTTTTACGGTTCGGAGCTGTTCCAGTTCATGCTCCAGTTGCGCCTTGCCTTCGAGCGTGAGAACGACAGGACGCTCACGCACCATAGACGTATCCCTACTCTATCCCGGCTAGCCGGGCTACCCCACCGAAGATCCACTCTCTCCCTGGAGAGGGAACGCACAAGGTGGCTGTCCTGTTCCTCGGCATACGCGCTGAGCCGGCCCGGGCCTTTGACGCGGAAAGCCGAGGAACCCCTCCTCGGCCGCCCCGCTCCTCGGTGTCTCCCGTGCGCATAACAGAACAGCCGCGGCGTCACTGCCGCTGGCGACCCAGACCTGTGCACCCCTCGGTGGGTGAGAAGGGACTTGAACCCCTGACCTCGCGGATGTGAACCGCGCGCTCTGACCAGCTGAGCTACTCACCCGTTTCCTGGGAGGAGTCTACCACAGTGCCACGACAGTTCGCAAGATCAGCCTGCCGACATCCAGGCTGCCCGATCAGCATCTGAGCCCCCAATCCATGGCGCCATGGACAGCGAGTCTGCTAGCTCGCGCCGAGCGTCTCCTCGATGTGCCGCCGCGCCGAGCGGAGCGCGTGCAGCACCCGGTTTCGCTCGCGCTGCAGCGTCTGGAGCAGCGGATAGTAGGCAGGATCGTGGGGCGTGAGCCGGGCGAGCTCACGCAGGCGCTGCAGCCCCGGGAGTGGCCTGGAGGGCAGCGCCAGATCCTGCTCGAACGGTCCTCGCGCTGTGTAGTTCACCGGAATGAGCTCCCGGCTCACCAGCATTGAGCAGCGGTTCAGCCGCTCAGCCGTCCGGGCATCGGCAGACTGTGCGCAGTGGGCGTCGAGCCGGCGCGCAGCGGCCAGAAGCCGGTCACACTCCTGTCGGAGCGTGTCGAGATTCAGCAGTGCCCCACCCGCTGCGGTCGCCAGATCCTCCAACGTATCGCGGATCTCCTCCACAGCCCGTGACTGGCGGAACGGAAGAACCGGAGCTGTCGCCAGCCGCAGAACGGTCGCCAGGAGAATACGCGTGTCACGGACCAGGTTGTCGGGGTCGATCTTATCGATCGTGTCCTCGGTCGTGTGCCACCACCAACCGAGCCCCCCACGGCGCGCCCGCGACCCTCCGAGCAGAGCCCCGAGGTCTCCTTCTTCCTGAGATTCGGCCTGCTCGGAGATCGAGCAGAACAGTGACGGGACGCCGGTGCCCCAGAAGCTCTGGTCGCCCAGCCGCCCGATCCGGCGGTAATTGAGCTCCTGGCCGGTGAGGCCCTGGACCACCTCGCGGGCGAAGTCGTAGGTCTCGGCCATGGTGGGGGCTTCGCTCAGCACGGTCGCGTTGATCGCGCCGGGGGAATCGATGTTCACGTGCGCGACGCAGCGCTCCCAGAGCTCCTCCCAGGCGTAGTCGGCGTACCAGGCCGAGGTGGCGTAGCGCGCATGGGAGTGGCCGGACCAGAACGCGAAGCGGACCGATCGGCGGAGATCCTCGCGGTGGTGACTCAGGATGCGTGCGACCTCGAGCATCAACGCGTTGGCGCTGCCGTTGTCCATCGCCCCGTAGTGCCAGGAATCGACATGGCCGCTGAAGAGGATGAAGCCCCCCTCGTCGCTCGGGGCTGTGAGGTCGGCGATAAGCAGGGGCAGCGGGCGCCAGCTCGTGTCCACGCTCGTCGAGAGCCGGACGCGTACTGAGCCGGCCTGTAGGAGCCGCTTCAAGCGCTCGCCTCCCTGGCGGTCGATCGAGACGTGCGGCTTGGTCGGGAGCAGGTGCATCGTCTCGGCGGTCGGGCTGCCCCAAACCGGCGAGATGATCATCTCGTGCAGGTGCTCGCCGCTGATGTGGATCATCCCGGCGACGCCCTGACGTTCGGCGACGACGGCCTTCTCGGGAGTCGCCAGTCCCTCCGCCAGCGCGATCCTGCGGTGCGCCTCACGCCCCTCGTAATCCGGCTCCCGGCCGTCCCCGACGTAGACCAGATCTGCCTCGATGCCACCCGGGCCGGTCGAGGCGGAGAAGGAGTGAGTGATGCAGGGGATGGACTCACCGGTCTCGGCGACCACCAGCGACGCTGAGACTGGCAGGCTGACGAGGCAGACCGGCGCATACCGCGTCACCGTCAGACCGAAGCCGCGAACGACCGACTCGATGTACTCGAACGCTTCGGCCTCCTCTGGGGTACCAGAGAGGCGTACCCGTTGAGCGATCGTCGTCACGTGGCGCATCAGCTCCTCGGACGAGACTTCGGCGAGCGCCTGCTCGAGCGTCCGCTGTGCCTGCTCCATGGTCTTCCTCCAGCTCGAACCTGGCGCCGATGGGGCGGCGACACCTTCCCACCGGCAGTGACCGCTGAGCCTAGTTGCACTCGGCGATGCACTCCACCTCCACCAGCGCGCCGGCCGGCAGCCGGGCTGCCTGGACAGTGCTGCGCGGCGGCGGGTTCTCGCCGAAGTAGCGACCGTAGACGGCGTTGAACTCGGCGAAGTCGTCGAGGTTGGCCAGGAAGCAGGTCGTCTTGACGACGCGGTCGAGCGAGCTGCCGGCGGCTTCCAGGATCGCTTTCAGGTTCTCCATCACACGCTCGGTCTGGGCGGCGATCCCGCCATCGACCAGCTTGCCGGTAGCCGGATCGAGCGCGATCTGGCCCGCGGTGAAGACTAGATTGCCGACGCGAACACCCTGCGAGTAGGGGCCTATCGCCTTGGGGGCCCGCTCGGTGCTGATGACCTGCTTCGCCATCGTCGCTTCCCTCCCTGGTCGTGCAACTACCCAAGCAGGCCGCACTCTAACACCGCTCGCTAGCCGCTACAAGCAGGCTCCACGACTATCGGCGAGCGCAGCGACCAAAGGATGGAGCGCTGAGGCCGGGGTGAACGGTAGGCAGGCGTCACTGCCGAAGAGGAAGGCCGTGAGACCTGTCTGACCTGGCGAGCACGTCGAGCGGCTGTGTACACTCAGGGAGCCGGTGTCCGAGCATCGGTGGGGGCCGGGGTACGGCTGCAGGGGGACGGACGGGAGAATGGTCGGCAGAGTTCGGGCGTTGCAGGCGACGTCAACCTTCACCACGCTGCGCTGGCCTCCCACTACCTTCCTCTTGATTCTCAGTATTGTGATCGCGATCGCCTTCACGCTCGCTGCCGGCTCGCTGCTTGCCTACGGGCTGACCCACGGCCCGACGATCTACTACGGGGTACAGGTCGCTGGGATCGACGTCGGCGGAATGACACCCGAGGAGGCGAAGGGCCGCCTCAGTGAACGCTATGCCTCGTTCAGTAACAGCCATCTAACTCTTCAGGCGGATGAGCGCACGTACGAGCTTCCGCTCCGTGATCTCGGCCTCACGGCGGACCTGGATGCCTCGGTCACTCGCGCCTACCAGTATGGTCGTACCGGCAATCTGTGGCAGGACTCGGCCGACTGGTTCCGCGCGCTGGTCTTCGGACGGAACATCCCAGTACAGGTGAAGCTAGATGAGCAGGCCGTACTCCTTGCCTTCCAAAAGATTGCCCCTGAGGTCGCGCGGGCCCCGCGGGATGCTCGCTTCGTCGTGAAGGATGGCGGCGAGGTCAGCATCGAGCCCGAGCAGCCAGGCATCGGCATCGACGTGCCGGCCTCGTACCGGGCACTGCAGCGCCAGGTGGCGACATTGTCACCGCAGCCGGTCTTACTCAAGCTGGTAGAGATCGAGCCAGAAGTCACGGCCGACGATCTGAAGCCACTGCTGCCGAGGGCGCGCGAAGTCTTCGGCCAGCCGTTCTACCTCGTCCACCGCGAGGTCCGCTGGGAGATCTCCCCGGAGGTACTGCTGAGGTTCGTGCACCTCCGGGCAAGTGAGGGAGATGAGATCTCGGTCGACGCCGATCGGCCCGCGCTGGAGGCGTACATCGCGTCCCTTGCCGAGCGGGCCTTCGTCGCACCGAAGGATGCCTCGGTGCGCTGGGAGGCAGGCCGCTTCGTGGTCGATCCGCCGGTTGCGGGCCAGGAGCTGGACCCGGCGGCGACCGTCGAGGCGATGCTGTCGGCGCTGGAGTCGGGGCAGCACGAGGTCGAACTGCGGGCGAAGCCGGTCCCGGCGGCGGTGACGGCCGAGATGGCCGAAGAGGCCGTGCGCGAGGCGGAGCGGCTAGTGGCGGGGCCGCTGACGCTCCGTTGGGAGGGCGGCTCGATCGAGATCTCGCCGGAGCGGCTGGCTGAGTTGCTCACCTTCGTTCCGGAGGAGCAGCAAGGGCAGGTCACCGGCCTAGCCGTCGAGGTCGACCGTGAGCGACTGGCGCAGGCGCTAGAGGAGCTGCGTGGACAGGTCGAGGTGCCTGCGCGGGACGCGGAGCTGAGATACTACGATGGCCGGGTGCAGGTGGTGGAAGCGGAGCAGGTAGGCCGTGAGCTGGACGTAGCCGCTTCAGCCGAGTTGGTGCGTGCCGCGATCCTCGATGGGGCACGCGAGGCTGAGCTGGTGACTCGCACAGTGCAGCCGCAGATTACGTCGGCGATGGCCTCGCAGATCGTGATCCGCGAGCTCATCTCCTCCGGCCAGACGTACTACGGCGGTTCGGTTCCCAACCGGAAGCACAACGTTGAGCTGGCGACCCAGCGCGCCAATGGGGCGCTAGTGCCGCCCGGTGGGACGTTCTCGTTCACCGAGACGGTTGGGGCGATCAATCTCGACACCGGCTACAAGGTGGGGTACGGCATCGTGGCGACCAATGGCCGCGTCTCGACGGTTCCGTCGGTCGGGGGCGGTGTCTGCCAGGTCTCGACGACGCTGTTCCACGCGGCCTTCTGGGGCGGGTTCCCGATCGTCGAGCGCAACTGGCACCTGTACTGGATCCCGCTCTATGGCCAACCGCCGAGCGGGATCACCGGACTCGACGCAACGGTCGACACGGATTACGGTTTGGATTTCAAGTTCAAGAACACGACGAATAACTGGATCGCGATCGTTGCGAAGGCCGACGGCCAGTGGGTGCGATTCGAAATCTGGGGCACGAAGCCGGGTTGGCGCGTGGAGGTCGATGACCCAATCGTCACCAACGTAGTGAAGGCCGATCCCACCCCAGTCTTCCGAGAGTCGCCGGATCTCGCGCCGGGCCAGCAGGTGGTGGTCGAGCAGGCACGGGACGGCTTTGACGTCGAGATTCGTCGCCGGGTCTACCAGGGGGATCAGCTCATCGACGAGCTGGTGCTGCGCAGCCACTACCTGCCGTCGTCGAACGTGACACTGGTCGGCCCGCGCCCGGACTCGTCGCAGCAGGGATCTCCCAGCGAGCAGCAGGCACCCGCGCAGCCGACGCCCGAGCCGGTGCCGCAGCCCGGCCAGTAGTGTGAGCATCTCTCCCCGGCCGCCGTTCATCGCTCGAGGTGTAGCCGACCGCCCGCTGGCGCTATCCAGGAGCCGACGGAGAGCGGCACGACTCCGCGGGCCACTGACAGGAGGCATCGCCGGCGCGCTCGCGATGGTGGCGATCCTGGCCCTCGACAGGTACGCTTACGATGCGTGTTCGGAGCTGACGCGCGAGAAGCGAGAGAGGGCAAGGCTCCCTTGGATCAACGATTGCGCAATCAACGCGAGCTGCTGGTACTCGGGGCGCTCGTCGGTGCGACTGTGGGTGCCTGGATAGGAGCGCGGGTCAGAGACTACGCCGCGGCGCAGAGCCGGCCACGGGTGATCGATTGGGAGCGGGCGCGCGCCATCGCCATTCGCATGAACGTCGGCTCTCGCTTGTCCGCCGGGCAGCGGGAGCACCTCACCCGTTACTATCGCTCCCTGGTGGAGCGGGCGGTTCCGTTGATCGCCGAGTATACCGGTGAGACGCTGTCCTCACCGGCTCAGCATGTCTATGCCTTCGATCGAATCGACTGGATCGACGCCAACCTGGAGGGCTTCGCGGAGGTTTTGCGGCCCCTGGAGGCGATGCCAGAGCTACCCGACCAACCCGCGCTGCGATTAGGCCTGCTCCTGTGGGGGCGGATGAGCCAGACGGTGGCGACGACCGAGGTTGGGGTGTTGCTCGGTTACCTGGCGCGGCGCGTGCTCGGGCAGTACGACCTGGTGCTGCTCGGCCGCGAGCCGCTGGCGGCTGGCCGGCTCTACTTCGTCGAGCCGAACGTCGTCTGGCTCGAGCGCATGATGCGGCTCAACGGCGCCGACTTCCGGCTCTGGCTGGCGCTGCACGAGACGACACACGCCTTCGAGTTCGAGGCGCACCCCTGGCTGCGCGACTACGTCAACGGCTTGATCCACGACTGGGTCAAGCGGTTGCAATCCGACACCGAGGCGCTCAAGCGGGTCTGGCAGGCAATCCGCGATCTCCCCTCGATCTCGCGCGGTGAAAGCGAGCGCTCCTGGCTCGAGCTATTCATGAGCGCTGAGCAGCGCGCGCTGTTCCAGCGGCTGCAGGCGGTGATGGCGGTGATCGAGGGCTACAGCAACCATGTGATGCACGCGGTGGGACGCTCGATCATCCCGAGCTACGCGGAGATCGTCCGGCAGTTCGAGCGTCGCCAGCAGCAGCGAACGGTGGCCGAACAGTTGCTCGCCCGACTCACCGGGTTAGACCTCAAGCTCGAGCAATACCGGCTTGGCGAGGCGTTCGTCAACCAGGTCGTCCAGCGATACGGCCACGACGTGCTTCGCCTGGTCTGGACCGGGCCGGAGTACCTTCCTGCAATGGACGAGCTGCGAGAGCCCGACCGCTGGGTCGAGCGCGTGCGCACGCTCGGCCCTCGTGGTACTCAGCCCGTACCTGGGGCGCACTGAATCGCTCCATACCCCTTTCGGGAGGCGACCGTGACGCTGGATGTCGCCGCCATCGCCGAGGAGCTGCGCCGACTGGCAGCCGAGACAGCCGCCGGAGAGCACGATGGGTGGGCCGCGCTCGAGGCGGCCGTGCGCGACCTCGACGAGACGGACCTGCAAGAGCGTCTGCGAACGGCCAAGACCTCCTGGCTGCTCGCGCGCGCGACCCACGGCTACCGAGCGGTCAAGTCCTGCCCGGCACGACCGGAGCGGTACTGCGTGGTGGCCACCGATGGCTCGGTGTTGAATCCGGATCGCCACAGCCCAGTGCGCTACTACGTGATCAACCTGGGCAGCGTGGTGCTGTCCTACGGGGAGGCCCCACGTGCCCATCTTGAGTCGCGAGCCCGCCTCTACGCCAGCGAGGAGGACCTGTACCTGAGTGACCTGTCGAGGCGTGTGCCGATCAGCGGGACGGTGCTGGGCTTCAAGCGGGCGGTCGAGGAGCTGCGCCACGCTGCCGAGCTGGCCCGCTCGATCGAGCCGCCAGTCGTCGTCCTGCAAGATGGCACGCTAATCTTATGGGGATTGGAGAGCCAGCCGGAATTCGTCGCGAACTGGGCGCTCGGTCCCTTCCTGGAAACGCTTGCACAGTTGCGGGAGGCGCGCATCCCGGTCGCCGGGTTCATCAGCTACCCAGGTTCCAGCGACGTGATGAATGTCCTGCGCGTCTCGGTGTGCGACTACCCGCTGCGCGGCATGCCGGTCAACTGCGACCACTGCCGTGCCCGCATTCTCACCGAAGGGCACCGACCGGCCTGCGACATCTTGCCGGACGTGAGCGATCGGGTGCTGTTCGAGCAGGTACTCAAGCTCCAGCCGGGAGCACGCTCGCCGGTCTATGCCAGCGCTTCGACGATCCTCGATCGCTACCCGGAAGCTGACCGGATCCACTTCTTCTATCTCCACACCGGCACCGAGGTCGCACGCGTCGAGATTCCGGCTTGGGTAACGCGAGACCGAGTCGTGCTCGACCTGCTGCAAGCGGTCATCGTCGACCAGTGCTCGCGGGCTCGTGGCTATCCCCTGGCCCTGCAGGAGGCGCACGAGCTGGCGGTAATCCGGGCCGAGGAGCGGCGAGAGGTCGAGATCCTGGTGGACCGGTTGCTGGCCGAGCACGGCGTAGTGCTGCGGCGGTCGGCGAAGGACCGGAGCAAGCGAGGGCGGTATGTCTGAGCAAGCCGTGCCGGAACGGCTCGGTGAGGTGATCGAGACCAGCACCGTCGGCTTCGTGGCCGAGTGCGACGAGCTGCATTGCCTACCGCCGCTCGGCTCGCTCGTGCGGGTGAACGGACCGGCAGACGAGGTAATCTATGCGGTCGTCACCTACGGCGAGACTGGGAGCATCGACCCGGGCCGGCGGGTCGTACGCCGTGGATCGCCTGACCTTAGGGACCAGGCGATCTACCAGCAGAACCCGGAGTTGCGGCACGTGCTGCGCTCGATCTTCACCGCCGCGGCCATCGCCTACCGGCGAGAAGGGCGGCTCTCCTATCTCCTGCCCCCGTTGCCGCCACCGCTCCACTATTCGGTCGAGCGCGTTCTGCCAGGCGAGGCACGCGAGGTCACCGACCAGCCGCGATACTTCGCGATCCTGGCCCAATACCGGGGAGAGATCCCGGCTGATCAACTTCTGGCGGCCCATGTGCGGCACCTCTACGAGCTGCGGGAGCGTGATCGGGACTGGCTAGAGCGCGCGGCGCGCGAGCTGGCGCGTATCTTCAAGCATGACTACGATCGGCTCGTCCCGCTCCTCGAAGCGCTCGACCCCGATCTGGCTTGAGTGGGAACCGCTAGCGGGGTCGTGCGATGGCTGGCTTCGGCTGCTGGCCGAGGCCGGTGCCTGCCGGGCCTGCCCCAGTCTCCGCGGCGCGCGACCGGTGTTGAGCCCGGCCGATGGGCCAGTCCCGGCTCCGATCCTGTTGATCGGTGAGGCGCCGGGGCGCCTCGGAGCAGCGCGGACCGGCGTTCCGCTCCATGGAGATCGCACCGGGCAGCACATCGAGCACCTGCTTGCCATCTCCGGTATCCCGCCGGGAGCCGTTCACCGGACGAATGCAGTGCTCTGCCACCCTGCCGACGAGCGGGGCCGAAATCGCCGGCCGAGGGCTGGCGAGATGGCGCGCTGCGCGCGGTGGCTGTGGTGGCGGCTGCGCGTAGTCGACCCCCTGATCGTGGTCGTGCTCGGGACGGTGCCGCTGGGCGCGCTGGAGCGGATCGCCCCGCACGGCCTCCGGCTCGCCGAGGCCGTCGGAAGGCCGACCCGGTGGCAAGGCCGCTGGCTCCTCCCGCTCTATCACCCGTCGCCGCGAACGATGGCGCGCCGCCCGCTGCGGCAGCAGGAGGAGGACTGGCGCGTGCTCGGGGAGCTCTGGTCGATGGTGGCCGGCGCCTAGTGGCGGAAGTGGCGCACGCCGGTGAAGACCATCGCCATGCCGGCCCGGTCAGCCGCCGCGATGACCTCGTCGTCGCGCCGGCTCCCACCCGGTTGGACGATCGCTGTGACGCCTGCCTCGGCGGCCACCTCGACGCCGTCGGGGAAGGGGAAGAAGGCGTCGCTGGCCAGCACGCTGCCCCTGGCCCGCTCGCCGGCGCGCCAGGCAGCGAGCCGGACCGCGTCCACCCGGTTCGGCTGGCCCCCGCCGATGCCAACGGTCGCCGTCCCGCGCGCCAGGACGATCGCGTTCGACGTCACGAAGCGGACCACCTGCCAGGCAAACCGGAGTGCTTCCCACTCCTCAACCATCGGCTGGCGCCGAGTGACGACGCGCCATGTGGCCGGGTCAGCAGGCTCGTAGTCTCGCTGTTGGACGAGCACTGCACCATCCAGCGAGCGAATGCTCCAGGCGCCCGGTTCAGGTGGCTCGGGCGTCTCGACGATGCGCAGATTGCGCCGTCGGCTGAGGGCATGCAATGCCTCCGGCTGGAACGCCGGTGCCAGCACGATGTCGTAGACCCGCTCGGCGAGCGCCGCGGCGGTCTCGGCGTCGAGCAGCTCGTTGAATGCCACGATCCCGCCGAAGGCGGAGATCGGGTCGCCGGCCAGGGCCTGCTCGTAGGCGGTTCGCAGTTCCGGAGCGTGAGCGGCTCCACAGGGGTTCGCGTGCTTGACGATGACGGCCGCGGGTCTGGGTAGGGCCGCCACGGCCTGCCAGGCGGCGACCGCGTCCAGGTAGTTGTTGTACGACATCTCCGGACCACCGAGTACACGCCACCGCTGCACGCCGGTCAGGGCCGTCGCTCGAGCCAGGTGATAGAGGGCGGCCTGCTGGTGAGGATTCTCACCGTAGCGGAGCTCTCCCGCTCTCATGAGCGCGAGCGGAAGCTGGCTCGGGAACTCGCCAGGCTCGCGCAGATAGTCGGCGATGAGGGCGTCGTAGGTCGCCACGTGGGCGAAGGCTTTGGCGGCGAGCCGGCGCCGCACCCGCAGCGGGACGGCGGCCGGGCCGCCATCGGCGAGCTGCTGGAGAACAGGCTCGTAATCCTGGGGATCGACCAGAGGCAGGACGAACGGGAAATTTTTGGCGGCGGCGCGGAGCAGCGCCGGCCCACCGATATCGATGTACTCGAGGGCTTGGTCAAGCGAAGCGCCAGACCGAGCAACCTCGGCGAACGGGTAGAGGTTGACGACGACGAGGTCGATCGGGCCGATGTGGTGCTTGGCGAGTGCGGTGACGTGCTCAGGCCGGTCGCGGTGCGCCAGGATACCAGCATGGATCGCCGGGTGCAGCGTCTTCACCCGGCCCTCGAGCAGCTCAGGAAAACCGGTGACGGCGGAGACCGGGATGGCTGGGACCCCAGCTTTTTCTAACGCATGCAGGGTCCCGCCGGTCGAGACGAGCTCCCAACCCAGCTCCACGAGCCGCCGTGCCAGGTCGACGATGCCCGTCTTATCCCACACCGAGAGAATGGCCCGCACGCTCCTCACGCTCCTTCCATACGGCGCCCGGTCTGCGGGCGAGCCACCTTCGGCAGGATCTCGACGTCGCGCCCGAAGACCTCGCGGAAGAGCCCGGCGCGCGACTGTGCGCGCTCGATCTCCATCGTCGGGTAGGTGTCGGAGATTGCGTAGATGGTCACGTAGCCGTCGTGGACCACGACATCGACGTCCTTGATCATCTGGAGATGTCCCGCATCCAGCCCTTCGGCGATGCGGAGGATGGCGGCCATTTGATCCACGACCGGCCGCAGCGCGCGTGGGAGCCGCTGGTAGCCAGGGTGTTGCGGCGAGGGGTGAGCAGCCCGGTGGTAGCGAGCGATGTTCGCGATCTGAAGCTGCTGCTCCTGGCTGAAGCCGCGCAGCGGGATCGCCATGATGCGGTCGAAGCTGTGCCGGTGATGGTCGGCCATCGAGCGCATCTGGCCGCAGTCGTGCCAGAGGGCGGCAGCAGCCAGGAGGTCGCGACCATCGTCGGGCAAGGCCAAGGGCTCTTTGAGGAGGTCGTAGAGCCGGAGGCTGAGGTACGCGACATGCCGGCTGTGCTCGGGGTCTGGGGTTTCGATCTTGCCGGCCGCGAGAGCGCGGGCCAGTGACTTGTCAGTCTCCTCTGGCTGGTGATCGCGTGGCACCGCATCGCCTCCTCATCGCCAGCGGTCTTGCACGCTGCTTCGATGATGCCAGGGGCCGGCTTCGGTGACCAGCCTGAAGTGGGGTTGTTACAGCCGGTTGACGACCAGTTTCGAGATCGCGCGCAAGGTCTCGAAGACACCAGTGCCCTCGATCGCGACCGCCTCGAAGCGTGGCACGCGCATCGGGTTGAGGTAGCGATCCAGGACCGGCGTTGGGAGCGCATTGGGGAGGTCCATCTTGTTGTACTGGAGCACCAGCGGGAAATCGAGGAACTTCTTGCCCTGCGCAGTCAGGTTCTGGCCCAGCTCGCGCAGGCTCTGCAGGTTCTCGGCTAGGCGCTCGCGCTGGGCGTCCGCCACGAAGACCACGCCGTCGGCACCGTTGAGCACTGCGACGCGCGTCCGCTCGTAGAGCACCTGCCCAGGGACGGTATAGAGGTGGAACCGGATCGTAAAGCCGTGCACCTTGCCCACATCGAGTGGCAAGAAGTCGAAGAAGAGGGTGCGCTCCGCCTCGGTTGCGATTGACAGCAACTCGCCCTTGCTATGCGCGGGGATGCGCGCGTGGATGTATTGGAGGTTCGTCGTCTTGCCGGACAAACCCGGTCCGTAGTAGACGATCTTGCCGTGTATCTCGCGGGCGGCGACGTTGATCAGTGCCATGGACGCTCGTCGACTCCTATCAGGTTTGCTCTCGATCCGGCCCGTCAGGGTCCTTGCCGAAGATCAAATCTATCGTATCCTGAGCCGCGCGTCTGAGCTGCTTCTGACGCTGGCGAGAGAACTTCGCCGGCTGCTGTTGCAGGGACAGGATCGCGGCCAGCGTGCTCGCGGTTCGCCGTGTCAGTACCCGAACGAGGCCGACCTGGACTTGCTCATCGAACAGCACGACCAGCAACCAGCGGGCGTCGATGGTCTCGGTGACGATGCGCTCCCGCAGGCCCTCGTGCAGGATCGTCTGAAAGCTCTCTTCCTGCAGCAAGCGCGCGATCTCCTGCAGTGAAGCATAGGCTGCGGCGATGAGCACACCGAGGTTGGCAACTCCGGATCGATGCTCGCGGCTCTCGGCGGCGATGACTCGCCCGGAGCGGTCGATCACCATGCTCAGCGAGGCATTGGAGTCAGCCATAAGGCGCTGCAAGCAGGCTGCTACCTGAGCAACTGCGTCTGGCGGGATTACAAGGCGGTCAGTCTGGCGCTCGCTCATACCGGTTGCCACCACGTTCATAAACACCAAACAGTTGTACGGAATCACACGGCTGCTACGAGACGCCGTGCACCACGGCGCGGGCCTCCGCTTCACCCGCCGGGACGACGCTACCGATGATCCATCCCTCGGCGAGCTGTTGCACTCGGGGAGCGTCTTCCGGGCGGACGACGACCACGTAGCCGATGCCCATGTTGAAGACCCGATACATCTCGTGCGCGTCGATCTGGCCCTGCTCCTGGATATGCCTGAAGATCTGGGGAACCGGCCAGCTTCCGGCTTCGATCAGTGCTTGCAATCCCGGGGGAATGATGCGCGCGACGTTCCCTGCTAGGCCACCACCGGTGATGTGCGCGAGTCCCCGGATTACCCTGCTGTCCAGCAGCGGCTCGATGACTGGCAGGTAGGAACGGTGCGGCTCGAGCAGCAGCTCGCCGAGCGAGCGATCGGTCCAGGCCGGTACCTCGGCGAGCCGCCGGCGGGCCTCCTCGGGATCGCCGTCAAGCCCGAGCGCGGCCCGAGCCAGGGAGTAGCCGTTCGTGTGGAGCCCGCTGCTGGGCAATCCGATCAGCACGTCGCCGGCCTGGATCGTCGAGCCGTCCACGATCCGATCGCGGTGAACCGCGCCCACGATGCACCCGGCCAGGTCGTAGACGCCAGGCAAGTAGATCCCAGGGAGCTGGGCCGTCTCTCCGCCGATGAGCGCACAGCCGGCGGCGGCGCACGCTTCCGCCATCCCCTCGACCAGCTCCTCGAGCACGGCCGGCGCGAGACTGGCAGCGGCGAAGTAGTCGAGGAAGAAGAGCGGACGAGCGCCGCAGGCCAGGATGTCGTCGACGCAGTGGTTTACCAGATCGATGCCGATGCTGCGGTGGTGGCCGAGGAGCGCGGCGATGAGCACCTTCGTACCGACGCTATCGATGCTGGAGACGAGCACGTATGAGTTGCGGTCACCGGGTGCCGCGAACAGCCCCCCGAAGTGGCCGATCTCACGAAGCACGCCAGGCGTGAACGTTGACGCAGCGAGCCGGGCGATGCGCTGCTTCACCACATCTGCCCCGGCGATGTCGACGCCCGCTCGGCTGTAAGAGAGCGTTCCCATATGTCCTTCGTTCGACGCGCTGCTCGGCGTCAGATCGTTGCCGCTTCCTGCTCCAGCGTGCCTCGCGCGCGACGGACAGCGAGTCGTAGCCGACCGAGGTTAGCGGTGCCGGCAGCGACGACCACGAGCGCAGTATCCTGGCCGAGTGGGGTGACGAGTACCACGTGCTCGTCGAACTCGACAATGGCCTGCCGCGCGCTCGCGCCGCCCAGTTCCCGGCTGAGCGCCTCCATCATCAGCAGGCCGCTGACCGCGTTGGCCGCGACCGACTCGGCGTCGAGCCCCGGATCATGCGCGGACTCGACCAAGAGGCCATCGGTACCGACGATCGCGGCCAGCTCCAGCCCGTATTCCTCGCGCATACGGTGCAGGATATCGCTGACTGCCACCCTACCCCTCCATTCCCATCCACGGTTGAGAAGCGCGCGAACGCGTGCATCCGACTCTCACTCACCGAGGCATGCCCAGATTATACGGACAGAGATGCAGGAAGGATACAGCCCGCGCTCAGGAAATTCGTCCCAATTGTCCACCGTAAGATTTCTTCCCGCGTTGTCAGAAGTTATCAGCCGAGCCGTGCAGCGCGACGGGCCATGGTAGTACCAGTCTGCAGATACGGCGCGAAGCGCGGGAGCAAGTAGGCCGGGAGCAGCCCGCGAATCCATACGCCGTCTTGCTGGTAGGCGACCTCCTCCACCTGGCCGCGCTCGTGGAAGAGCGAGACGAGGTCGGTGTCGCGAAACGGCACCTGCACCGTGATTTCGGTGAGCTGCTCGATGCGCGCCAGCATCGCCTCGATCCGCTCGCGCAGCAGGTTCAGCCCCGCGCCGGTGAGCGCAGAGATCGGAACGATGTCGGACTGGAGCCCGAATTCGCTGGCCAATTTCGCCGGCTCGACGTCGGCTCCCAGCCGGTCGATCTTGTTGAGCACGGTCAGCACTGGATAGCGCTCGGCCCCGAGCTCGGTCAACACGGAGCGCACGGTCGCCGCCTGCTCGGCGGCCTTCGGGTGGGTGATATCGAGCACATGCAGGAGCAAGCGTGCTTCGAGGATCTCTTCGAGCGTAGCCCGGAAGGCAGCGACCAGCGTCGTGGGGAGCTTGTGGATAAACCCGACGGTGTCGGTCATCAGCACCTCTCGGCCGCTCGGCAGCATGACGCGGCGGGTGGTCGGGTCGAGCGTGGCGAACAGCTTGTCCTCGGCGAGCACGTTGCTGCCAGCCAGCGCGTTGAGGAGCGTCGACTTGCCGGCATTGGTGTAGCCGACCAGCGCGATGACTGGGATCTGGTTCTGGCGCCGACGCTGGCGGTAGCGCTCGCGATGGTGGTGGACTTCGGCAAGCTGGCGACGAATGAGCGCGATGCGCTGGCGGGCTTGGCGCCGGTCGATCTCGAGCTGCGTCTCACCCGGTCCGCGAAGACCTACACCGCCGACAGCCTGTCGCGAGAGGTGTGTCCACATGCGGGTGAGGCGGGGGAGCCGGTACTCGAGCTGGGCCAGCTCGACCTGGAGACGACCTTCGTGTGTCTGAGCCCGCCGGGCGAAGATATCGAGGATGAGCGCCGTGCGGTCGAGCACCTTGACCTGCAGCTCATCTTCGAGGTTTCGGAGCTGAGCCGGAGTGAGCTCGTCGTTGACCAGGAGCACGTCGTAGGCGAGCTCGTCACGCAGCGCCTTGATCTCGGCGAGTTTTCCGGCCCCGACGTAGTGCTTGCCGTTCGGGTGATCCAGACGCTGGGTGACCGCGCCGACGACGCGCAAGCCGGCGGTCTCGGCAAGCTGGGCGAGTTCCTCCATCGAGGACTGGATGTCCCAGCCGTCATCCTGCCACTGCACTCCGACGAGCAGGGCTCGCTCGGCAGGCATATCGATGCGGTGTAGCCGTCCGATGGCTTGCTACCTCCCAACTTGGCACATCTCGATGACTCAGTAGCCCTAGTATACGAGAAGGGCCCACTGAGAACGAGAGCCGCCGGAACCCTCCGGCGGCGATTCCAGGCTGGGGAGCAGGGATTCGAACCCCAACTTGCTGATCCAGAGTCAGCCGTCCTACCGTTAGACGACTCCCCACCGCAGCAACCGAAAGGATACCGCGTCATGTCCGATCCTGTCAACCGCGGCGCGGGCCGGCCGCTGCCCAACCCCTTATCGTCAGTTCCTGGAGGTGATTGCGTGAACCTGGTTCGCTCTGTCAGGATACCGATGGCCGAGAGGATTGTGCTGCGGCCCAGGGCTCACGCTGATACCAGGCCAGCCATGCCTGCCGAGGGCACGATGGCTCAAGGCAGTCACCGTCGAATGGAGGAGGCCGATTGTGCTCATTGCCAGCCCCAACCTCGGCTTCGACCACACTGCTCGGATCGATGAGCTTCGACCGGGCCGCGTGCTCCGGTTCGCCAGCGTCGAGGTGACGGCGGGCGGCAAAGGCGCGAACGTGGCGCGCGCTGCGCGAGACCTTAGCGCGCCCGCGCGGTTGGTGGGGTTCGCCGCCGGGCGCACCGGGGCGGCCGCGCTCGAGCTGCTGGCCGAGGAGGGGATCCTGGCGCTGGGTGTGCCCGTACCTGGGGAAGCGCGGGTCAACACGATCGTGCTGGAAGCGTCGGGACGGGTGACCGTCTTCAACGAGCCTGGCCCGACCATCGGCGAGGCCGAGTGGGAGGCGTTCGAGCAGGCAATCGCG
Organism: bacterium HR26; assembly: GCA_002898875.1. Classification (GTDB taxonomy): domain Bacteria; phylum Chloroflexota; class Chloroflexia; order Thermomicrobiales; family Thermomicrobiaceae; genus Thermalbibacter. Next base: position 6,990 of record BEIC01000007.1, on the reverse strand, counting down.
GCTCACCTCCACGAGCACCGCGTCTTCGTCGCCATAGGGAGCCTGCCGCCTGGAGTCCCGGTCGATGCCTACGCTCGCCTGGTACGGCTGGCGGGCGCGGGCGGGCTCATCACCATCGTGGACGCGAGTGGGCAGCCGCTAGCACGGGCGCTGGAAGCACACCCCGACATCGTCACCCCCAACCTGTTCGAAGCTGAGGCGCTCGTTCGCGGGACGGCAGACGAGCACGTCGATGTGGGCGGGATCGACATCCGACCGCGCGCGCTCGAAGCTGCGATGCGCCTGCGTGAGCGGGGCGCGGCCGCCGCGCTCGTCACTGCCGGGTCCGCCGGCGTCGCCGTCGTGAGCGCTGACGTGCGAGGGTGGGTCCCGGCGCCCGCGGTTGCCGTGCGGAACCCGATCGGCGCTGGAGATGCCTTCGTCGCCGGGCTAGCGGCCGCGTTAGAGCAGGGCTGCGCGTTCCAGGAAGCGGTGCTCGAGGCGGTCGCGGCCGGCGCGGCCAGCGTCGAGACTCCGCTCGCCGGTCGCCTCGACCCGGTGAGGGCTCGCGCGCTGCGCGCGGGGCTCAGTTTGCAGGCTGACTAGAGGGGGAAGAGTCATGCTCAGAGAGCTGCTGCTCGGCATCGATGTCGGGACCACGTACTGCAAAGCGGCGGTCGTCTCGCTCGAGGGGCGCGAGCTGGCCCACGGTCGGGCACGCACCCCCTGGCGGGCGGTACCGACCGGAGCTGAGCTGGATCCCCGTGCCCTGATCGAGGTTGCGCTGGAGGCGGCCCGCGCGGCCATCACCCGGGTGCCCGGCGGCCGGGTGATCGGGATCGGGGTGACGAGCATGGCGGAGACCGGCGCGCTCATCGATGAGCACGGCGAGCCGGTGGCGCCGGCGATCGCCTGGCACGATGCTCGGGGGGAGGACGAGGCTCGGCAGCTCGCTACGGAACTCGGGGAAGAGCGCTTCATGATACGCACCGGCCTGCCAGTCAGCCGGCTCTGCACACTGAGCAAGTACCGCTGGTTGCTGGCGCACCACGCGGAGGCAAAGCGAGGACGGCGATGGCTCAACGTCTCCGAGTGGGTTGTGCATGGCCTCGGCGGCGAGCAGTTCGCCGAACTCTCGCTCGCCTCCCGCACCGGTTTTCTCGATCTCCAGTCCGGTTCCTGGTGGGACGAGGCGCTGTCGTGGGCGGGCGCGCCGCGCGACCTGTTGCCGCCGCCGGTGCTGGCCGGCACGCCGATGGGCCGCACCAGGCCTGGGCTCGTGGAACGGGCCGACGGGGCGGTGCTGACGGTCGGCGGTCACGATCATCCCTGCGCCTCGGTCGGCGCTGGGGCGATCCACCCCGGCGACCTGTTCGACTCGAACGGGACAGCCGAAGCGCTGGTGCGCGCGGTACAGCTGCCGGTGGCCGCCGAGCGAATGCTGCGTGCGATCGCGGGCGGCGTTACGATCGGCTGGCACGTCGTGCCGGGCTACTGGGCGCTCCAGGGTGGCTTTCTCTCCGGGAAGGCGCTCCAGCGCTTCCTCGACCTCCTGGGTTGCGAGGAGTCGGGACGAGCCGCCCTGGATGCGGCGGCGTTGGCGGCACCCGCCGGGGCCGCCGGATTGGCGGTCGAAGGCGTGGTGGAGGATCGCGCGGCGCTGACCGGGATCGGCTGGGACGTGTCACCGGGGCTGGTCTGGCGGGCGGCGCTGGAGGCAGTTGCGAGACATGCGGCGGGGATCCGCAGGACGATCGAGGCGATCGCCGGGCCGGCAGAGCGGCTGGTCGTCACCGGCGGCTGGGCGCGCAGCGAAGCGGTGCGCGCCATCAAGTGGGAAATCCTGGGCCCGTTCGAGTACCCGCCGGTCACGGAGGCCGGTGCCCGGGGCGCGGCGCTCCTGGCGGGTATCGCGGCTGGGGTCTACTCGGGGGTCGAGCAGTTGCCTCCGCCGGCTTAATCGAGTAGCTTAGGAACGAGGAACAGGGAGAGCAAAGGAGGTCGAGCCATGGCTGTTGGGTACGACAAGCCACTCTACATCCTGGCGTTCGATCATCGCAGCTCGTTTGAGGAGATGGCAGCGAAAGCGGGGGTGCCGGAAGCGGAAAGGCACCAGCGGATCAGCGAGTCGAAGTCGGTGATCTTTGCCGGCTTCGAGGCCGCGATCGCGCGCGGGGCCCCGCGCGAGGCAGCCGGCATCCTGGTCGACGAGCAGTACGGCAGCCAAGTGGCCAGGGAGGCGCGCGCCAAGGGGTACATTCTGGCCATGCCGGTCGAGAAGAGCGGGCAGAAGGTGTTCGACTTCGAGTACGGCGAGGACTTCGGCAAGCACATCGAAGACTTCGACCCAACCTTCTCCAAGGTGCTGGTTCGCTTCAACCCGGATGACGACGCGGAGACGAAGCGGATCCAGTTCGAGCGGTTGAAGCGGCTGAATGACTGGCTGCGCGAGCGGGACCGCAAGTTCTTGCTGGAGCTGCTGGTGCCGGCCACCAAGGCACAGCTCGAGTCGGTCGGGGGCGATAGCGACCGCTATGACCGGGAGGTGCGCCCTGGCTTGACGCTTCAGGCGGTGGCTGAGTTCTACGAGGCGGGGGTGGAGCCTGACGTCTGGAAGATCGAGGGGCTGGACCGCCGGGAGGACTGCGAGCGCATGGCGGCCCAGGTCCGGAGCGGCGGCCGCGATCGGGTAGGCTGTGTCGTGCTGGGTCGTGGCGCGGACCCCGAGCGGGTGGATCACTGGCTGCGGCAGGGCGCCGGCGTACCCGGGTACATCGGGTTCGCGATCGGGCGCACCCTGTGGTGGGATGGTGTGCAGGGCTTCCTCAACGGCACGCTGACGCGAGAGCAGGCCGCGGACAAGATCGCCACGAACTACCTGCATGCGATCGATCTCTTCGTTCAAGTGGCGGCAGCGGCCGACTAGCCAAGAGCACCCTGCCTGAGGTGGCAGAGGGAGCGGCCCCAGGGAGCTTCGGGGCCGCTCCCTCTGCCCCGGTATCCTCCGTCACTAGGGATACCCGGCCGGGTACACCGCCTTCAGCTCACAGCGCGCATCCGGGGCAGCCAGCCGGACGTAGGCCTCGATCCGATCCAGGTGAACGGCCACGGCCTCAGGCTCGATGCCAGGAGGTGCGTACATCGCATAGAGCACATCCCGCGTTTCGGGAGTGAGGCGCGTGCGGACGTCCGGTCCGTACAGGACGCTGGAGATGACGCCGAGTCCATCGGCCATATACATGTCTCCGGCCTTCAGGGTCTGCTCGCGACCGTTGAGCAGGGTATAGCGCTCGTGGCCCTCAGCGATCTCGATGCGAACTGGAAGGGCTAGGGTGCTCAGGTCGTGCCCGGCGGTGAGCAGCAGATCGCTCAGCTCCGCCATGAACATCGCCTCTACCAACGTCGTGGCGTGCGGCAGCGGCTTCCCCTTCAGGACCACCGATTCGAGCTGGAGCAGGACGTGGTACGTATCTCCGAACCGGCGGTAGTATGCCTCGTAGGCCCGGATCACCGGCAGCGCCCGCAAGTCCGCTCGTGAGAAGCCGGCGTAGCGCGCCCGCAGCTCAGTCTCCAGCCTCCGCTTCGACTCGTCGAGGGAGGGCTCGCCGCTGGGATTCCGCACCCCCCGCAGCACGAGGATCCCGGCCGATGCGCCTGGGTAGGTCTCGCGCCAGCGGTTCCCGAGTTCGAACAGAGCCGGCTTAGGGGTTCCGGCGTGCATCGTCGCTCCTCTCGTTGCTGACGTCGTGGTTGGAGGCAGGCACATGGCGGTTCGCTGGCTTCACACTGGGACCCCGCGATCCATCTGGTCTACACGTCGGGCAGCATTGTACGCCAGGGCCGATGAGAAGCCGCGGAGGAAACCGGTAGACGCGGACGCTGGCGCCGCGACTGCGGCCGGCGCGCCCAGCCCGCTCGAGTGGTGGATGTAGGGAGGCTGGTGGCTCAGGGATGGTCCCGAGGCCACCGGCCTCTTCGTCGGAAAAGAGCGGGGCGGTACCGAATCTCGGCAGCTGCCTTCGGGAGGGGTTCCCGGCACTCTTGAGACCTCTGCGCTAGCGTCGGCTCGGATCACGCAGCTCTTCATATTCGGTCTGAAAGGAACTATCAAACTGTTCATTGCAGTGCACCTACAATAATCCTCATCTCGCACTATTCGTACTAGAAAACTATCTCGAGTACTTCATCCTCCAGTACTTGCAGTACATGCCGTGCACATGCCCCGAATGACCTCCGTCTATCGCTTCGGTGGGCAGAATTAGCCATAGAAGCCACTGCAGGGTTACCCGAAGATGATCGGCAGGGATTAAGGAGGGAGAATGGTGCGCCCTCTCCTGTGGCCTCTGGCAATCTGTGTGTTGCTCTTGCTTGCTCTGCTCGTGGTTGCAGAGGCGAGCTGCTGTCCTCCATCGCTGCCAGGGCTTCAACAGCGCTCCGTATGGCCCGCGGCCAGGGGGCCAGGAGGGGAGTTAGGCGGGATCGACGATGGAGCCTCGCTCGCGGCCAGCCAGGTGTCGAACCCAACTGCCCCTTCCTCACAACACCGAGCATGGAAGTACGGGCCAGACGTGCTCTGGGCACGGCGATTGCTTGACAGAATGCTAGACTGGACTCGACAGCGGGTCCTTTCTGTGGAGATTATCTGGCACCGGGTGCAGGCTGGCCAACCCGAGAGTGAGGGAGCCAGTCCAACTGGTCGCACCATCCCGCTGGTAGGTAGCTTCTTTGGCTCACCGGTTCATCTTCCAGTTGTGTCAGTGCGCGGCGGTGAACCCGATTCGGCCACCAGATTGAGGACGAACGCGTCGTCGCGGGTAGAGCGTTCGGCACCGGGTGCGACGAGCACGCGCAACATGTCGGGCAGGCGTGAACTAGCGCTCCTGCTGCTCATGCTCGGGACTCCCTGGCTCCTCCTGGTGCTCGTCAATGCGGTCGCGTGCCTTCGCATGCGCCAGCGGTTCGCCCAGTTGAGCAGTTGGTTCTCCAGCGGTGAGCATTGGCGCTGGGGCGGGACCCGGTTCCAGTTCGCTCCGGAGACGCCTCTGGGGCGATGGGATGGCGGCCACCAGCGCAGGCAACGGGATTATACAGCCCGAGTAATCCGGGAACGTGAATCCACGGCACGACTTCTGGAGACGATACAGACACTGGCGGAGGCTATGGATGCCAGCCGGCAGACCAACAATTGGCGGTTGCAGCTTGGTGAGCCACCGTTGGGTAGAGCGGCCCGACCGGCCCCGCGGCACCGTTCAGCCGCGCACACCGCGCAGGCACTCACAGTACCGGCGATACCGGTGAAGCGCGATGGGACGACGCCGGGATGGGGCAAGCCAGGCGCTCGGGTCCGGGAAGGGCGCACGCGTTCCCGGCGGCGTACTGTGAAGGTGCTGTGGACGCGAGAGGCTGCCTGACCAGGCAGTTGAAGCCTGCGGTCTACGATTCAACCGTCAGCCTGACTTGCGGACATGTGAACTCCGGCATGCCTCGTAACTCTCGGCATGTAACGACCTAATGAGGCTATGAGGTGTGTCGCCGATCGTCGGCAGGATCCACTTGCTCGAGGTCGTAGCGCTGCTCACGCAGCCCATGGCCCCAGAGCGGCTTCTCTGGAAGCTCGTCGGTGAGTCGGAATCCGAAGCGCCGGTAGAGCCTGGCGGCGTCCTCCAGCGGGTGGACCGTCCAGAGGTAGACGTGGCGGTAACCGGCACTACGGCAAAAGCCCAGCGAGAGCGCGAGCAGGCGGGAGCCGAGCCCGCGCCCGCGACATACAGGGTGTACCAGGAACCAGCGCAACTGGGCTGTGTCCTCCGAGCGGCCCACGATCGCGATCGAGCCGACCAGCCGATCTCCCTGCTCGGCCAGCCACAGCCGATCGCGTTCCGGCCGGTACTGCTGGCCGAACTCCCCGAGGGTTGCGGCCACGTAGGCCTCGAAGGTGTGATCGAAGCCGTACTCCTGGGCGTAGACGAGGCCGTGCATCTCAGTCACGCGACCCAGGTCGCCGGGGCGCTGGTCGTGGCGGATCGTGATTTCGATGCCCGACAGCTCTTCCATCGCTCGTTACCCTCCTCGCAAGCGCGGGTCAAGGCCTCCTCACATGCCGAAGTTCGCCCACCGGAGCAAGGCGTACACGAGCATGCCGGCGACAAGGCACACCTCCATGCGCGGCCAGCGGACCGCGACCGCTAGCGCCGCGACCGCGGCCGGTGCGCGCCAGCCCAACTCTTGGGGATGCGCGAGCAGGCTTGCGACGACCAGTGCGGCCAGTGTCGCCGGTGCCAGTCCCATGAAGGCATGCTCCAGGTTTCGAGGCACCGAAATCCTCGAAAGCAGGAGGCCGCTGAGCCGAACGCAGTAGAGTGCTAATCCCATCGCGAGGATCGTCACAGTCGTGTGCATTCCCCTGCTGCTTCCTGGTGTCGAAGCTGGGCCGCGCCTGCCAGCGCGCCTGCAGCAGCTGCGCTGAGGATGGCCACCGTCGAGGGCAGCACGAGCAGCAGCAGCGCGGCCGCGATCGCTGAGACGACCACCGGCTGGCGGGCGGGTGGCTCCCGCAGCCAACGGCCGAGCACTGCGATGAATGTGAGTGGGATGACGAAATCGAGCCCGAAGCGCGAGAGCGCAGGAAGCCAATCCGCACCGGCTAGTCCCAGCATCGTTCCGAGATTCCAGGCCAGGTACATGCTCGTGGCGGCACCGGCCAGACTCGCCAGGGTCAGCGGCGGTGACGCGCTGGCTACGGCGAACGAGCCTTCGGTGAGCAGGAAAGCGACAGCGACGGCCGGCAATGTCCCCGGTCGCAGGATGCGACCGCAGGCCAAGCTGATCAGCACGAGCTGCGCGTTTACGCTGAGGGTGACCAGGACGGGGAGCACCGGAGAGGCGCCTCGTACGAGGAGATCGATGGTCGCCATCTGAGCCGGGGCTGAGAAGACGAGCAGGCTCATGGCCTGGGCCTCGGATGCACTCAGCCCGATCTGCCGGGCGGTGAACCCGAAGGCGATCCCGGAG
>BEIC01000006.1 GCA_002898875.1 bacterium HR26 | reverse complement strand
CCCAATAGGTCCCGAGCATGCGGGAGAACAGCGAGTGGACCGAGCGTTGAGAGGTCGCTCGTTCGAGTGCGCTCCGGCCAGAGGTGCCCACTCCGAGCAGCTCCTCGTGCAGTGGGTGGCTAGCGAACGCCGTAGGAGTGACAGCCTCGGGAAGTAGGCGAACTGATGCGGTTTGACTACATCGTCAGACGAGTAATCCTCTTCGTTATCGTCGTATGGGCCGCGGCGACGCTCAATTTCTTCCTGCCCCGGCTCTCGGGCAAGGACCCGATCCGGGACAAGCTGCTCCAGCAGGCGGCCGCCGGTGGCTATGTCCACACCGGCATCCAACAAATGGTCGAGGAGTACGAGCGGAAGTTCGGTCTCGACAAGCCGCTCTGGGTGCAGTACCTGACCTATCTCGGCGACGTTGCTCGCCTCGATTTCGGCTACTCCATCGCCAACTACCCGCGCACCGTCATGGGCATCATGGCCGATTCCATCCCCTGGACAGTCGGCCTGCTGCTCACGACGACTCTCCTCGCCTTCGCCATTGGCTCGATCCTGGGCGCGCTCCTCGCCTGGCGCAAATCGCCTCGCTTCGTCCAATATCTCTTTCCCCCGCTGCTCACCTTGTCGGCCATTCCCTACTTCCTCCTCGGCCTGTGTCTGATCTATCTCTTCGCCTTCCGACTCAAGTGGTTCCCACTCTTCGGAGGCTATACACCAGGAACCTTCCCAGCGCTGAACCTGAACTTCGCGCTGGATGTGCTGAAACACTCGTTCCTGCCCGCCCTCTCGATCCTGCTTGCGTCGCTGGGGTTCTGGGCGCTGGGCATGCGGGGGATGATGGTCACGGTTGAGGGTGAGGACTACATGACTTTTGCCGAGGCGGCCGGTCTCAAGAGCAGCACGCTCTTCTTCACCTACGCCATTCGCAACGCGCTGCTACCCCAGACCACCTCGCTCGGGCTGGCGCTCGGCCACGTGCTCTCGGGCGCGCTGCTGGTCGAGGTGATCTTCTCCTACCCGGGGATCGGCACCACGCTTTACCATGCGATCCGGCAGTTCGACTACTTCCTGATCCAGGGGATCGTCTTCACCATCGTGCTCGGGGTGACCATCGCTACCCTGATCCTGGATCTCATCTACCCGTTGCTCGATCCGCGCATCACCTATCACCGCGCGTGAGACGGAGACAGAGCGATGCTGAGCTACATGCGCCGAAACCGGAGCCTCGTCGTCGGGCTGTGCCTCATCCTGCTGATCCTGCTCTTTGCCGGTTTGGGCCGGCTCCTCTGGGACACGTCCTTAGCGGCGCCCCTCTCCGCGCCGCCGAATCGTCCCCCGTCCTGGGAGCATCCGCTGGGTACCGACCGGCAGGGTCGTGATCTGCTGGCGGTCATGATCGTCGGCACGCCGCTCACGCTGTACATCGGGCTGCTGGCCGGCTTCATCGGCGTGGCGATCGGCACGATCCTCGCCCTCACCGGTGCGTACTACGGTGGCGTGGTCGACAGCCTGATCAGAGGTATTGTGGACGTGGGCTTGACGATCCCGACGCTCCTCGTCCTCATCCTCCTGGCAGTCTCCGTCCGTTCCAGCTTGTCAGTGAGCCAGATGGCGCTGGTGGTCGCCTCGCTCTCCTGGCTCTGGCCCACGCGCACGATCCGGTCTCAGGTCCTCTCCATCAAGGAGCGCGCCTACATTCAGGTCGCCCGCCTGTCCGGTGCGAGCAACCGGCAGATCATCTTCTTCGAGATCATGCCGAACCTCCTGCCCTACCTGGCGGCTACCTTCGTGGGGGCGGTGGGTGCCGCTATCCTGGCCTCGATCGGCCTGGAGGTTATCGGTCTCGGCCCGATCGAGGCCAATACCCTCGGCATGACCATCTACTGGGTAACCTACTATGCGGCACTGCTCCATGGCATGTGGTGGTGGTTCATGCCACCCGTCGTCATCATCATCATGGTCTTCGTCGGGCTGTTCGCCATCTCGGCCGGGCTGGACGAGCTGGCTAACCCGAGGACGCGGCGGACTGTCTAGCCGGCGCGATTATGGGGGAGACACCGAGCCCGATGCACAGCTTGGCGCAATAGGGCACGCCGTGTACCCGTGGCTGACCGGGAGGGAGCGCACAGCGCCTCGAGGCACACCCTGTGCCTGCGAACCATTAAACAGCGCGGGCTTCACTGCGCGGGCCAGCGGCCGAACGCGAAAGAGCACCGAAGGGAAGGGAGCGAGCGTTGAAGATCACCGATGTCCGGACCGCGGTGATTGCGGGCAACTTCGACTGGATCCTCGTCCGTGTCTACACTGACGAGGGCTTGATCGGGCTCGGCGAGGCGTACTGGGGCGCCGGCGTCGAGAACCTGATCCACTCGGCCAAGCGCCTGATCATCGGCGAGAACCCGTTCAACATCGCCAGGCTCTACGAGAAGATGATCCGTGGCCTCTCCGGCGCGGGCTCACTGGCCGGCGCGACGGTCACCGCCATCAGCGGCATCGAGATCGCGCTCTGGGACCTGGTCGGCCGCGCGCTGGAGACCCCCATCTACAACCTCTTCGGCGGCCAGTTCCGGGACAAGATCCGCGTCTACGTAGACTGTCACTGCGGCGATGAGGGCACGCCGGAATCCGACGCCGAAAAGGCGCGCCGGATGGTCGCGGCCGGCTTCACCGCGCTCAAGTTCGACCTGGACATTCCCAACCCATACACCCGCGACATCTCCGACGATCCTGATCCGCGCCGTTGGTGGTATGAGCCCTACAACCGGACCATCTCCACGGCGGAGCGCCGCTTCATGGAAGCGCGCGTCGCTGCCATCCGGGAAGCAATCGGCCCCGACATCATGCTGGCGATGGACTGCCACTGGAAGTACAGCGTGAGCGACGCTATCCAGCTCGCGCGAGCGCTCGAGCCGTACGACCTGCTCTGGCTCGAAGACCCGATACCGCCCGAGAACATCGACGCGCTGGCCAAGGTCGCAGCGAGCACCAGCACGCCGATCTGCACCGGGGAGAATCTCTACCGCAAGCACGGCTATCGCGAGCTGATCGAGAAGCAGGCGGCTGACATCATCTCCCCCGATATCCCGAAGATGGGAGGCCTGCTCGAGGCCCGCAAGGTGGCCGACCACGCCGACACCTACTACATCCCGATCGCGCCGCACAACGTCTCCAGCCCGATCGGCACCGTGGCTGCGGCACACGTCTGCGCGGCGATCCCGAACTTCCTGGTCCTCGAGTTCCACGCCATGGACGTTCCCTGGTGGGACGACCTGGTCACCGGCGGGCCGGTGATCAAGGATGGGTTCATCCATCTCACCGACAAGCCCGGGCACGGGCTGGAGCTGAACGAAGACGTCGCTCGCGCCCACCTCAAGCCTGGCTCGACGTTCTTCGGGGAGACCGCGTCCTGAAGGAGGGCTGCAACATGGAACTCGCGCTGATCCTGCCGCCGTACCCTAACGAGCGCTGGCGATTGGCGCTGCAGCTCGGCGTGACCCACGCCGTCACCACGCTGCCCTTTGCAGTCGCTGGGGCCCACATGGCCTGGTCGCAGCCCGGCGCGCCGCAGCCGATCGTGCCGCGCGACATCCCGCCACCGGAGCACCGCCCCTGGGACTATCTGCCGCTCCTGCACATGCAGCAGCGCTTCGCCGATGCCGGTTTGACCATCAGCGTGATCGAGTCGTCGCCACCCCTGCACCGGGCCAGGCTCGGCCTGCCGGGTCGCGACGAGGAGATCGAGTGGTTCCAGACGCTGATCCGGAACATGGGCCGGCTCGGCATCCCGGTGCTCTGCTGGAACTGGATGGCGGTGATCAACTGGGCACGTACCTCGACGACCACGCCAGCGCGCGGCGGCGCGCTGGTCACCAGCTACGACCACGAGCTCATGCAGCGCGCCGGGCCGACTGAGGCTGGCGAGGTCAGCGCCGAGCAGCTCTGGGACACGCTCGCCTACTTCCTCGAGGCGGTGGTGCCGGTGGCCGAGGAGGCCGGCGTCAAGCTGGCGCTCCACCCGGATGACCCACCGGTCCCCTCGCTCCGTGGCATCGCCCGGATCCTGATCACTCCCGAGGCCATGGAGCGCGCCATCGAGCTGGTGCCCAGCCAGTACAACGGCATCACCTTCTGCCAGGGCACCTTCTCGACGATGGGGGTCGACATCCCGACCTGGATCCGGCACTTCGGCCGGCGCGGCGCCATCCACTTCGTCCACTTCCGCGACGTGCGCGGCCAGCCGGAGAAGTTCGTCGAAACCTTCCACGACGACGGCCAGACCGACATGTTCGAGGCGATGCGCACCTACTACGAGGTGGGCTTCACCGGCGTGATGCGCCCCGACCACGTGCCGACGATGGAAGGCGAGCCGAACGACCAGCCCGGCTACCAGATGCTGGGCCGGCTCTACGCGATCGGCTACATGCGGGGGCTACAGGAAGGCGTCCGAGCGCTCGCCCGCGGCGTAACGACTGCCTAGCCGGCTGGCGATCTGGCAAAACGCCTCGGTGTACCCGCCATAGAGCACGGTCGTCGATCCGCAGGGGCGAATGGCGATTCGCCTCTACCCATCTTGCGCTGCAAGCGGCAGTGACCGGTAGGGGCGAATGATTACTTAACCCTACCGGTCGTTCTTTCCTCTCGGCCAGGAATGCGTAGATCCCCGGCCTCCGCACCGGCACGTGGACGCGGGAGGCAACTCCTCACTCCGGCGCGAAGTACCGCTCGGCGTCGTCCTCCGGGCGGTAGCCGAGCTTCTCGATCGTGTCGGTAATGTCCCAGTGGCGTCGCGAGTTCGCGGAGATGGCATAGAAGATGCCGAAGTCCAGCTCGCTCTCGATCGCGCGCCAGACGACCTGGACACAGTCGCGCGGGCTCAGCCACATCCACCGGCTGATCTCGTCCCTCGGCTCGGGCAAGAACCAGCCGATACGCAGGCAGATGACCGAGATCCCGTACCGGTCGGCGTAGTGACGCCCCAGCGCCTCACCGAACGCTTTGGACACGCCGTACAGCGAGTCGGGCCGCACCGGCTGGTGGGAGTAGACCGGCCACTGCTGGTCGCGGTCGTACATGCCCATCACGTGATTGGTCGAGGCGAAGACGATCTTGCGCACACCCGCCCGGCGCGCCGCCTCGAAGACGTTGTACGTCCCGATGATGTTGGAGTGCAGCACGCTCTCCCAGGAGGCGTATGGGCTCGGGTCGGCCGCGAGGTGCACGACCGCATCCATCCCCTCCAATGCCGGCGCGATCGCGTCGTAGTCGGCGATATCGGCCACGACATGGTCGAAGTGCCGCAGGTCGTCAGGGATGACGCGATGAAAGTGCAGGCGCAGCTCGTAGCGATCGCGCAGCCGTTGGGACAGCTCGCGGCCGATCCGGCCGGCCGCTCCGGTGATCAGGACACGCCGCTTCTGCTCCGCCATGGCCACTACCCCGCCGTCCGCTTCCAGGCACCGGCCTCAGTCCGCTCCTGCCAGATCCGCTCCAGTTCCCGACGGGCCTCCGCCAGCACCCGGCCCGCCGCCTCGATCGCCGCGCGATCCTCGGGCGGCATCCTGAGATGAGCGCGATAATGCTGGAGACGACCCTCGAGCTCGCCGAGCCTCGCCAGGATCGGCCGCAACAGCGCCGCCGCGTACTGCTCGTCCAGGTGATAGATCCCCGGTTCGTGCATCGCATCCTCCACTGCGGCGTTCACCGCTCGCGCAGTCTAGGCGATCTGGTGCCAGCGCGCGATAATAGCACAGCCTCTGTCGCGCGTCGTCCAGGCCCGTCGACCGAGAAGGAACAGGAAGGGGCTAGCCGTGCAGGAGCTGGAGCTCATCGCGGATTACGGGTGCGTCGTCGGCGAGGGGCCGATGTGGCACCCGCTCGAGGGGCGTGTCTACTGGGTAGACATCGTGCCCGGACGTCTCTTCCGCTACGATCCCGTCTCCGGCAAGCACGAGCAGGTATACGAGGCCGGCGAGGCGATCGGCGGATTCACAGTCCAGGCTGATGGAGCACTCCTCCTGTTCATGGCCCGCGGAGCCATCAAGACCTGGCGCGATGGCCAGGTGACAACAATCATCGACGAGATTCCGGAAGAGCGTCACACGCGCTTCAACGATGTCGTGGCCGACCCGGTCGGCCGTGTCTACGGCGGGACGATGGCCACCGCCGACCGTCCGGGCCGCCTCTACCGGGTCGACCTCGACGGCTCGCTGACGGTGATGCTCGATGACGTCGGCATCCCTAACGGCATGGACTTCACCCCCGATCTCTCCCAGATGTACTTCACCGACTCCGCCCGCCAGGCGATCTACCTCTTCGACTATGACCAGGCAACCGGCACGCTCTCTAACCAGCGGGTGTGGGTCAGGACACCGCCTGATCGGGGCGTGCCCGATGGGCTCACCGTGGACAGCCAGGGGTACGTCTGGTCGGCACGCTGGGACGACGGTGCGCTCTACCGCTACGCACCCACCGGTGAGGTTGACCGGCGCATCGAGTTTCCGGCGCGGAAAGTCTCCAGCGTGATCTTCGGCGGGCCGGACTATAGCGACCTCTACGTCACCACTGCCGGCGGCGACAACAAGCCGGTCGAAGGGGCAGGGGCCGGCGCCCTCTTCCGGCTGCGCCCCGGGGTCCAGGGGCGGCCACCCTTCCTCTCCAGGATCCGGCTGTAGACCGGCATCCCGAGCAGCCGAAGACAATCCGGCTCTCCAGCACGCCCACCTCCAGCGGCCCACAGGCACGGAGCGGCCGGCTCCGTGCCCCGCTTCCACGATAGACTTAGCGCGGCGCACCTGGAGCATGGCGCCAGGCTAGACCGAGCGGCAGACCTGGTATGATCGAGACGCGGAGCGAAGGCATGCGACACCGCCGTATCGCGCTGCTCTCCTCCCCGACGAGCTACCGGACCCCGGCATTCCTGGCTGCGGCCGAGCGGCTGCAGCTCGAGGTGCTCCACATCGTGGACACCCCGGAGGCCCTGGCGCGCGAGTGGCGCCGGCCCGAGGCTGTCGACTTCAGCCAGCCGGAAACGGCCGCCGAACGGATCGTCGAGCTGGTGCGCGAGCGACAGGTCGATGCGGTCGTGCCGGTCGACGACAGCGCCACGCTGCTGGCGGCGCTGGTCGCCGCGCGGCTCGGGCTGCCGCACAATGACCCGGACGCGGCCCTGGCCGCCCGCGACAAGCTGCGCATGCGGGAGCGAATGCACGCTCACGGTGTCCCGGCGCCCGCGTTCGCGCCCTATCCGGCCATGAGCGATCCCCGTTCCATCGCGCAAGAGGTCGAGTATCCCTGCGTCGTCAAGCCGACGCTCCTCTCCGGTAGCCGCGGGGTGATCCGCGCCGACAATCCGAGCGAGTTCGTCGCGGCGTTCGAGCGCGTCCGGCGGATCGTCGCGAGCGACGGGGGCGACCTGGAAAAGGCGGTGATCCTGGTCGAGCGCTTCGTCCCTGGCTTCGAGGTGGCACTTGAAGGGCTGCTGACAGACGGAGAGCTCCTGGTGCTGGCGCTCTTCGACAAGCCTGATCCGCTCGATGGCCCCTTCTTCGAAGAGACGATCTACGTGACCCCTTCTCGTCTTCCCGAAGCGACCCAGCAGGCGATCGCCGCGTGCGCGGCCCGTGCCGCCGCCGCGTTGGGCCTGCGCACCGGGCCCGTCCACGCGGAGCTGCGGGTCAACGATCAGGGCCCCTGGCTGATCGAAATTGCCGGCCGCTCGATCGGCGGGTTATGCTCGACGATCCTCGAGTTCGGTACCGGCATGACCCTCGAGGAGCTGATCCTGGCGCACGCCATCGGCGAGCCGATCGTCTCCTTCGAGCGGCGCGGCGAGGCCGTGGGGGTCATGATGATCCCGATCCCCGGCTCCGGCATCCTCCGGCGCGTCGATGGGATCGAAGAGGCCCGTGCGGTGCCGGGCGTAACTGGGATCGAGATCACGGCCAAGCTGAACCACCCGCTGGTGCCACTGCCGGAAGGAGCCAGCTACCTCGGCTTCATCTTCGCCCGCGCCCGGACGCCTGCCGAGGTAGAGGAGGCGCTGCGCGCTGCCCACCGCCGGCTTGCGTTCCGGATCACGCCGGAGATCCGCTTGCAGCCGATCCCGGCGACGAGGCGATAGCGTTGGCAGGCAGCCTACTTCTTCCGGGCAGGAGCGCCCTTGGCCGGCGCGCCGCCCCGGGCTCCCTCGGGCACCCACCCCTCGGGCATGGCGGCGCCTTCGCCGAAGAAGAACTCCTCCATCTCGGCACGGAGGACCTTGCGGTCGTCGGGGTCAGCCGGGTTCAATCCGTAATGGTTGATGATGATGGTCTGGTACTCCCGCCACATCTCCCAGGCCTGCTGGGAAATCTCGTTGTAGATCCGCTCACCCAGCGGGCCCGGGAACGGCGGCTTCTCCAGGCCGGGCAGCAGGCGTCCGAGCTTGGCACACTGGACCATACGGGGCATCGACGTCACCTCGCAAGCTCACATTCCGGCAACTGTAGCAAGCCTAAAGGAGCGGCGATCAGGTGTCAAACGGCATCCCACACACCACCACAACAGAGCGGCCCAGGGTGCTCTTCTTCGGCCGGCACTGTCGCCTGAGCACCCTCCCGCTCCAGGCGCTGCTCGAGGCAGGCATTCCGGTCGTCGCGATCATCGTGCCCATGCGGCGGCGAGGAGACGGAACACCTCCGATTCGCCTTCGACCGCTGCCGCCGCTGGCCCTCACCCCAGCCTCAGGCGAGCCGGCGCTGGAGCAGCTCGCTAGCCAGCACCGGATCCCCCTCCTGGAAGCGAGCACGCTCCGGCACCCCCAGGTACGGGAGACGCTGGCCCGGCTGGAAGCAGACCTCCTCGTCGTCTCCTGCTTCCCCTGGCGCATCCCCGAGGAGATCGTGGCCCTGGCTCCGCTAGGTGGGCTCAACGTGCACCCGTCGGCGCTGCCGGCGTACCGCGGCCCCGATCCACTCTTCTGGATCTACCGCCACGGGCGCCTGCGCACTGGGGTGTCGATCCACCAGCTCGCAGCCGAGCTGGATGCCGGCCCGATCATGGAGCAGGCCGTCTTCGATCTGCCCCTCGGGTTGCCGGGCGATTGGCTGGAGCAAGACGTTGCCGGTGTTGGAGGTGCACTGCTAGTGCGAGCGATCCGCGCGCTGTCCGAGCGGCGAGCATACCCGCTCCCCCAGTCCCCGGAGCACTCAAGCTACTTCTCCTGGCCGCAGCCTGAGGACCTCGAGATCGGTCCCGAGTGGCCGGCTTGGCGCGCCGTCCATTTCCTGAACGGTGTCCTGCCGCTGGGCTACCGGCCGGTCTATGTTGCGCCCGGCGGGGAGCGAACCAAGGTTCGTCGGTTGCTCCGCTGGTGTCGATCCGCGCGCGAAGCCGATGACTATGCGCGGTCATTCAGGGCTACTCCCCTGCCGCTCCGGGACGCCATCCTGGTGGTGGAATCGGAGAGAGAGTGAGCCCGCCTAGGCTGCTAGGCCGGGAGCGCTGGTACGCCGTGACTGCGCGCCCGAGAATCTTCACCGGCAGGCGATGCCCCCGCGGCAGCCGCGTACCGATCGCCGCCAGTACTCGAGCGTATCAGCCAGTGTCTGCTCCAGAGGTATCTGCGGCTCCCACCCAGTCGCTCGCCGTAACGCCGTGGCGTCACCACGCAACGCGGGGATATCCACCGGCCGCAGGCGGGCAGGGTCCTGGCGGACATGGATCGAGATGGAGGACAACGATAGCAGGTGCTCGACGATCTCCCGGAGGTGCCAGGACCTGCCGCTCGCGATATTGAAGACCTGACCCGCCAACTCAGGCCTGGCCACCATCTCGTATGCCCGCACCACGTCTCGCACGTCGAGCAGGTCCCGCTCGACGTCCAGGTTGCCGACCAGCAGCACCGGCGGGGCTAGGCCAGCCTCAGCCTCAGCGATCTGGCGGGCGAAGCTGGCGATGGCAAAGCGGTCGCTCTGTTCCGGCCCGATGTGGCTGAACGGCCGCACACGCACCACCGGCATACCGTAGCTCAGGTAGTACTGCAGCCCGAGCATGTCCTGCGCGACCTTGCTCACGCCGTACGGGCTGATGGGCCGGAACGGCTGCGCCTCGGTTACCGGCAGCTCCTCGGGATGAACCAGGCCGTAGACGTCTGACGAGCTCACGATGAGCACCGTCGGCATCGGGTCGAGCAGCCGGGCAGCTTCCAGCAGGTTGATCTGCCCGACAGCGTTGTTCACCAGCGTACCCGCCGGGTCAGCAAAGGAGCGTGGCACATAGCTCGCCGCGGCCAGGTGGAAGATGACGTCCGGACGCCAGTGGGCGAGCGTCCGGCGCGTGAGATCGGCATTGAGCAAGTCACAGACGAGATGATGGTGCAATTCGGGACCGGGAATGTGAGGGCGCGCCGAGAGCCCGATGACCTCCCAGGAGCCGGTCTCAGCCAGCTTCCGAGCCAGATGCCGGCCGGCGAAGCCGGAGGCCCCGGTTATCAGCGCGCGTTTCACCCCGTCGCCCCCTGATCGGCGCCCTTCTCCCGTCCCTACGCCCGGGTTTGCGCCAGCCCGGCTTCGTAGCGCAGGAGTTCCGCCTTGTCCACTCGCTCCCACGGCAGATCGAGGTCCGGCCGCCCGAAATGGCCGTAGACCGCTACCTGGCGATAGATCGGGCGCAGGAGGTCGAGCTCCTGAATGATGGCCGCAGGGCGGAGGTCGAAGTGCCGGGTGACCAGCTCGAGAATGCGCTCCTCCTCGACGTGAGCTGTGCCGAAGGTCTCGATGTGGATCGCCAGCGGGCGAGCTACGCCGATCGCGTAGGAGATCTGGATCTCGAACCGGTCGGCGAGGCCGGCCGCCACCACGTTCTTCGCGACGTACCGAGCCGCATAGGCGCCGGAGCGGTCGACCTTCGTCGGGTCTTTACCGGAAAACGCCCCGCCTCCGTGGCGGGCCATTCCCCCGTAGGTGTCCACCATGATCTTGCGCCCCGTCATGCCGGCGTCGGCGATCGGCCCACCGACCACGAAGCTCCCACTGGGGTTGATCAGGATACGGGTGTCGCGGTCGAGCAGCTCGCCCGGGATCACTTCCCGTATAACCACATCCATCAGGTCCTGGCGCAGGCGGTCTGGATCGACGTCGGGATCGTGCTGCGCCGAGAGCACAATGGTGTCGACCCGGGCCGGCATGCCTCGACGGTATTCGACCGTGACCTGGCTCTTGCCATCCGGACGCAGGTAGGGCAGAATGCCGAGCTTGCGCGCCTGAGCCAGCCGCCGCGTCAAGCCGTGCGCCAGGGCGATCGGCATTGGCATCAGCTCGGGTGTCTCGGTGCAGGCAAAGCCGATCATCATGCCCTGGTCGCCAGCGCCGATGCGGTCGAATGCATCGGTAGCCAGACCGCTCCGCACCTCGAGTGCCTGGTCGACTCCGCTTGCGATCTCGCGCGCCTGCTCTTTGATGGAGGTGATCACTCCCATGGTGCGACCGTCGAGGCCGTACGCCGAATCGGTATAGCCGGCCTCGAGCACCACGCGCCGGGCGATCTGCGGGATGTCGACCCACGCCGAAGTCGTGATCTCGCCGATCACGATCATCAGCCCGGTCGTCGTCGCCGTCTCGCAGGCGACGCGACCGTCAGGATCCTCGGCCAGAATCGCATCGAGCACGGCATCCGAGACCTGGTCGCAGAGTTTGTCCGGATGCCCCTCGGTCACCGACTCAGAGGTGAAGAAGGTCTGCGCTGCGCGCATCATGCTCGTCGTCACGGTCGTCCTCTCACTCCGGCGCGTGCTTTGACCTGCTCATCGCCAGGAGGCGTACAGCTCGCCTCCGGATGCCCGCCGTCCCGCGCCACTCAGGTCCCCTGCTGCCACGACTGCAGGTAGGTCTTCTGCTCGTCGGTCAACTCATCGATCGTGATGCCCATGCTCGCCAGCTTCAGCCGGGCGACCTCCCGATCGATCTCCTCCGGCACCGGATAAACTGTCGCCTCCAGTTCACGGTGGTGCGAGGCCAGGTACGCGCACGACAGCGCCTGGTTCGCGAAGCTCATGTCCATCACGCTCGCCGGGTGGCCCTCGGCCGCCGCCAAGTTCACCAGCCGCCCCTCGGCCAGCACTACGATCGCGCGGTCCGGGCTGAGCCGGTACTCCTCGACGAGCGGCCGGAGCTGGCGGCGTCCACCGACTGCAAGCTCGGCGAGTGCCTCCAGATTGATCTCGACGTTGAAGTGGCCAGCGTTGCAGAGGATGGCGCCATCCTTCATGAGCTGGAAATGCTCGCGATCGATCACGTGGAGGTTGCCAGTTGCCGTGATGAACAGGTCACCCAGCGGTGCAGCCTCGCGCATGCTCATCACGAGGTACCCGTCCATCAGCGCTTCCAGCGCGCGGATCGGGTTCACCTCGGTCACGATGACCCGGGCACCCATCCCGCGCGCCCGCATCGCGATCCCTCGCCCACACCATCCGTACCCGGCCACCACGACCGTCTTCCCGGCCAGCAAGACATTAGTCGCGCGGAGGATCGCGTCGATCGTGCTCTGGCCGGTACCGTACCGGTTGTCGAAAAGATGCTTGGTGTCGGCATCGTTGACTGCGATGACCGGAAAGGCAAGGACGTCGTCCTGGGCCATCGCCCGGAGCCGGATCACGCCGGTGGTCGTCTCCTCCGTCGAACCGAGCACTTGCTCGAGCAGCTCCCGCCGATCGCGGTGGAGCGTGCTGACCACGTCGGCGCCGTCGTCGATCACGATGTGCGGCCGGTGATCGAGCGCCTGGTGGATGTGACGGTAGTACGTGTCGTGATCTTCGCCCTTGATAGCATAGACCGAGAAGCCGTCCGCCACCAGCGCCGCGGCGACATCGTCCTGGGTCGAGAGCGGGTTGCTGGCGCAGATGATCGCCTCGGCGCCTCCGGCACGGAGCGTATAGGCCAGGTTGGCCGTCTCCGTCGTCACGTGCACGCAGGCGACGATACGTACTCCATCGAGCGGGCGCTCGCGCTGGAAGCGCTCCCGGATCAGCCGCAGGACCGGCATCTCCCGCGCCGCCCAGGCGATGCGCTGGCGCCCCAGCTCCGCCAGGCTGATGTCGCGAATGTCATAGCGGGCCTCCGCCGTCCCCGTCATCGCCTTCCCTCCACAGACACCAGAGCACCTCCCCAGCCTCAGCGCAAGGGCGCCCCAGCTCTCCACACGACGCCCGGCCCGCCAGCACCCCTCCGGGCCAGCTCACCAGTCAATTCCTTGACGCGCTCGCCGACCGGCGCTGCGACGACGCCGGCATCAGTGATCAGCGCGGTCACCAGCTCAGCCGGCGTGACGTCGAACGCCGGGTTGAGCACAGCCGTTCCCTCCGGCGCGACGCGCTCCTGTCCGATGGCCAGCACCTCGTCGGCGCTCCGCTCCTCGATGCGGATGGACGCGCCGTCGGGCGTCTCCGGATCGAACGTGCTGAGCGGCGCCGCCACGTAGAACGGTACACCGAAGTGCCGCGCCACCACCGCCAGGCCGAGCGTGCCGATCTTGTTGGCCACGTCTCCGTTGGCCGCGATCCGGTCGGCTCCCACGATAACCGCGTCGACCATTCCGCGGGCGAGCAGGCTTGCCGCCGCCGCGTCGATGATCAGCCGGAACGGGACACCGGCGCGGTGCAGTTCCCAAGCTGTTAACCGGGCACCTTGGAGCCGCGGCCGGCTCTCGTCAACGTACACCAGCGCCAGTTTACCGAGTTCGTGAGCCCGGCGGATGACGCCAAGCGCCGTACCGTAGGCGCCGGTTGCCAGCGCGCCGGTGTTGCAGTGCGTGAGCACCCGCGCCCCTTCGGGAAGGAGCGCGGCGCCGTAGTCCGCAATCGCCCGATCGCTCGCTCGCTGCTCCTCGAGGAGCTCGTCGACCAGCCGGCTCAGCCGCACCGCAGCCTCTTGCGGATCTGGAGCCCAGCGCGCGACCTGCTGAGCGCGCTCGATCGCCCAGAAAAGGTTGACTGCCGTGGGCCGCGTGCCGGCGAGCGTAGCAGTCGCCTGCTCCAGCGCCGCTGCCAGATCTCGACCGGATCGTACCGCTTCCTGCGCCGCCAGCGCCATGCCGGCCGCGGCCGCCAGCCCGATGGCCGGTGCGCCTCGAATCTGCATGTCGCGGATGGCCACAGCCACCTCATCGACGGTGGTGCAGCGCACCCAACACTCCTCATGAGGCAACCGCGTCTGGTCGAGAAGGACCAGCGCCTCGCCGTCCCATTTGATCGGTTCGAATGACTCCACCATCGCCTGGCTCACCACGCAAAAATGGCTTCTCCCCGAGAGAAGCCGTATTGTGCGGCTCCCTCTCATCTCCCGACGGGCCTTCGGCGCGGCTCCTCTGGCGAAGCCCGCGCCGCACTCCTCGCTCTTCACGAGTCCCATCGGCGGACTTGGCACCGTGCAGCCTCGCTGCCGGTTGCCGGGCTTCCTCGGGCCGTTCCCTCCACCACTCTGGATAAGAGGAGCCCTATTCGCTTTTCCGCGACTATACCATACCGCCTGACCAGGGACAATTAGGGTCCCGCCCTCGCCAGCAGCGCATCGAGTGCAGCCAGTACCTGCTCGGGCGGCACCTCCCGAGTGATAACCACCTCGCCTGGCCGCACCGGCAGGATCCAGGTCAGCTCCCCGCGCACCGCCTTCTTATCGTAGGCCAGGCGCTCGAGGACCAGGTCAACGCTGCCCGCGAAGTGCCGCGGCAGGCCGAGCCGATCGAGCAGCCGGTCCTGGCGCTCCACCAGCTCCTGGCCCGCCAGCCCGAGTGCGGCTGCCATCCGCGCCACCGCCCGCATGCCCAGTGCCACCGCTTCGCCATGCCGGTACCGGTACTCGGCTGCCTCGACCGCATGCCCGAGCGTGTGGCCGTAATTGAGGATCCGCCGCAGCCCGGCCTCCCGCTCGTCTGCCTGCACGACCGCCGCCTTGATCTCGATGTTCCGCCGGATCACCTGACTGAGCCAATCCGCGTCCAGCTCACCACCCTCCAACGGCGCAGCCTCGAGGAGCGGGAGCAAGACACCTGGGCGCTGCCCGGTCGCGGTCACCTCGATCATCGCGTGCTTCACGACCTCGGCCCAGCCGGAGCGCAGCTCGGCGGCCGGGAGCGAGTCGAGCACCAGCGGGTCGGCCACGACCAGGTGGGGCTGGTAGAAGGTGCCGATCAAGTTCTTGCCGCGCGGGTGGTTCACCGCAGTCTTCCCGCCGACGCTGGCGTCCACCATGGCCAGCAGGCTGGTCGGTACCTGCACCAGCCCGACGCCCCGGAGGATCAGCGAGGCTACTAGCCCGCCGAGGTCACCCACCACCCCGCCGCCGACGGCGACCACGATGTCTCCCCGATCGATCCGGTGCTCGAGCAGCCAATCCAGCAGCCGCTCCACCTGGGAGAGCGACTTGCTCTCCTCACCCGGCGGCACCGTTGCCGACTGGACCTGGAACCCAGCCTCCTCGAGCGCCTGGCTGACTGCCTCCCCCCAGTGCTGCCACACGGCAGCGTCGCTGATCACGAAGGCCGCGCGTGCGCTTGTCCAGCGTGATCGTGCCAGCCGGCCCAGCTCGGCGAGGAGGCCCGGCGCCACGTAAACGTCCGATCGGCCGCTCGCGCCGCCGATCGAGACGACTGGCACCAACCCCCCGCGCGCGCGAGCCCGCACCGCCGCCTCGATCTCGCGGGCAACGGCCTCGGGCGACTTCTCATCGGTCTGCACCGTGAGGTCGGCCCGAGCATAGAGCGCGCCGCGTTCGTTCCAGAGTGCCTCAATGCGCTTTTCGGGCTCGTCGCCGCGGAGCAGCGGCCGCACGAAGCGGGGATCACTTCCCCATTGCCGCCGCAACCGCTCGACGATCGTCTCCGGGCTCGCCTGCAGGTGCACGACGACGCTACCCGGCCGCATCGCTACCCAGTTGGCCTCGTCCAGAATCACACCACCC
The DNA here is from genome assembly GCA_002898875.1 of bacterium HR26. Taxonomy (GTDB): domain Bacteria; phylum Chloroflexota; class Chloroflexia; order Thermomicrobiales; family Thermomicrobiaceae; genus Thermalbibacter. The sequence continues at coordinate 17,193 of BEIC01000006.1, read as the reverse complement.
CCGGTAGAGATGACCACGCGCTCGCGCGCGCACGCCGAGAGGAGCGCCTGCCGCTCGGCGGCGCGAAATACCGGCTCGCCGAACCGCTCGAAGATCTCCGGGATCGAGCAGCCGAAACGCGCCTCCACTTGCGCGTCGGTGTCGACTGGCTCGAAGCCGAGCCGCTCCGCGAGTAAGGGGGCCAGGCTGGTCTTACCTGTCCCGCTGAGGCCGATCAGGATGACGCGGCGTGGCAGCTCGTCGATGGCAGGGCTCCTCTCCCGCATAGAGCATGAGGTGGCAATAGGCCGCCGTCACTCCCTGGATTCTACCGACCAGATCCGCGCCGTGAACAGCGGATCGCCTCCTCCTGGCATATGCTATGATGCCCTGGGTACAGTGGGGAGACTGAGCAGACGAGCGGAAGGGGTGGGCTGATGAGGCCCAAAGTCACGATCATCGGCGCCGGGATGGTCGGATCGACGACGGCGCAGTACCTCGCCCAGCGCAACATCGCCGACCTGGTCCTGGTCGATATCGTCGAGAACCTGCCGCAGGGGAAGGCGCTCGACCTGCTGGAGGCCGGGCCGGTCCTCGGCTACGACTGTACGGTGGTCGGCGCGAACGACTACGACGCCACGGCGAACTCCGACGTGATCGTCATCACCTCCGGCTCACCGCGCAAGCCGGGGATGAGCCGCGACGATCTCCTCCGCGTCAACATGAACATCGTGAAGAGCGTGACCGAGCAGGCAGCCCCTCGCTCGCCCAACGCGGTCATCGTTGTGGTGACGAACCCGCTCGATGCCATGTGCCATGTGGCGCTCGAGTCCTCCGGCTTCCCCTCGGCACGGGTCGTGGGACAGGCCGGAGTGCTCGATTCGGCCCGGTTCCGAACCTTCATCGCGATGGAGCTCGGCGTCTCGCCGCGCGACGTCACCGCGTTCGTGCTCGGCGGCCACGGCGACACCATGGTGCCGCTGCCGCGCTACTCGACCGTGGCCGGCATCCCGATCACCCATCTCTTGCCCAAGGAGCGCATCGACGCCATCGTCGAGCGGACTCGCGACGGAGGCGGTGAGATTGTTCGCCTGCTCGGCACCAGCGCCTACTACGCGCCAGCCGCTTCGGTCGCGGAGATGGTCGAGGCGATCTTACTGGATGAAAACCGGGTCCTACCCTGCAGCACGTATCTCCAGGGACAGTACGGCATCGACGGCCTCTACGTCGGCGTTCCGATCAAGCTCGGAGCCGGCGGCGTGAAGCAGGTCATCGAGATCGAGCTCACCGACGAGGAGCGAGCGGCGCTCCATCGCTCCGCCGCCGCAGTGCGTGAGCTCGTGGAGGCGATGAAGCGGCTCTAAGAGTGGAGATCGCCATGGCTACCTCCCGAGGCCCAGCAACGACGCGAGCCCGAACCGATCGCCTCTGGGAAGATGTCGAATCGCTCCTGAGCGTCGACCAGGCGCGCGAGCGTGTCCTCGCAGCTGTCGGACCGCTGCCCGCGGTCCGCGTGCCGCTGCTCGATGCGCTAGGACTCGTGCTGGCACAGCCGGTCTTCGCCGGGCACGACGTCCCGCCGTTCACCAACTCGGCGATGGACGGCTACGCGGTGCGGGCAGCCGATACGGCCGGCGCGAGCTACGACCATCCGGTAACCCTCGCGGTGATCGCCGAGATCCCGGCGGGCTCCTGCCCTGCCGTCTCCATCGGCCCAGGGCAGGCAGCACGCATCATGACCGGGGCCGTGCTGCCCGAGGGCGCGGATGCCGTGGTTCGCTTCGAGGAGACCGACGAGTGGGACGCTGGCACCGGGCCTGCGACTGGCGGCAAGCGGGCTGAGGTCCAGGTTTTTCGCCCGGCTAAGCTCGGCGAAAACGTGCGACTGGCGGGCGAGGACATCAAGGCCGGGCAGGAGGTACTGCCAGCCGGAACCGTGCTGCGACCCGCCTGCATCGGCTTGCTCGCCTCGCTCAACCAGCGGTGGGTGACGGTCCACCGGCGGCCGCGGGTCGCTATTCTCGCCACCGGCAACGAGGTCATCGACCTCGGCCCGGAGTTGCTGCCAGGGCAGATCCGCAACAGCAACAACTACACGCTGGCAGCGCTGGTGAAGCAGTGCGGCGGCGAGCCGGTCTTGCTCGGCGTCGTGCGCGATGATCCCGACGAGATCCGCCTGCGTCTCCGCAGCGCGCGCGGCGTCGATCTGATCCTGACCTCGGGTGGGGTCTCGATCGGCGATTACGACCTAGTCAAGCACGTGCTACAGGCCGAGGGCCGGGTCGAGCTGTGGCAGGTTCGCATCAAGCCGGGCAAGCCTATGGCCTTCGGCTGGATCGGCGGCGTGCCGATGCTCGGACTGCCAGGGAACCCAGTGGCTGCCTATGTCGCCTTCTTGCAATTCGGCCGGCCAGCGATCCTGAAGATGCTCGGCTACCAGGACTGGACACTGCCCACCGTGCGGGCGCGGCTGCTGGCGCCGTGCGAGAACCGGGGACAGCGGCGCCACTTCGTCCGGGTGCACGTGGAGCGGCAGGGCGAGGAGTACGTCGCGCGGCCGGTCGGCGAGCAGGGTTCCGGCATCCTCAGCTCGGTCGCCCAGGCTAACGGGCTGGCTGTCATCCCGGAGCAGTGGAACGAGGCGCCGGCCGGTGCGATCGTCGACGTCCAGCTCCTCGACGCCGTCTGGATACCGTAGCGAACTACTCTCTTCAGCGCAGCAGCACAACCAGGATGCCGGCCAGCATCACCGCTGCGCCAACTAGCGCGTTCGTCGTCGGTGCCTCACCGAGGATCAGCCAGGCAAGCGCGATGGCGCCGGTGACCTCCTGCGTAAAGAGGACGTTGGCGACCGCCGCGTTCAACCGGCGCACGCTGGCGTTGTAGAGCGTATGGCCGACCGCGTTCGGGATCAGGCCAAGCGCAAGGAGCGAGAGGACGACCTGAAGCGAGTAGCGAGAGGGAGAAGCGATGCTCGGATCGGCGGCAGACCAGGCCGCTAGGGCGGCCAGCGGCGCCGTCCATAGCGCAGCCGTGGCGTAGACGCCCACGGCATAGCCGAACAGCGGCACGCGCTGCCGCTGCTGCCGGCCCACCATCGAATACAGCGCGAACGTGATGGCCGAGAGTAAAGCGAACCCGTCTCCGAGCAGGACGCGCGGGTCGAACCGCGGCTCGAAGCCGGCCAGAATACCGGCACCGACGACCACCACGCCGATCCCGGCGAGCTGCGCCCGGCGTAACGGCTCCCGCAGCACCACCGCGGAGAGGATCGCGATGAAGATCGTCGACGTGTAGATCAGCGGCAGCACATGAGCTACCGGCGCATAGCGAAGCCCGAGGTTATAGGTGACGAAGTGGGCCGAGAGGATCGCCCCGTAGAGCGCGAAGCGTCGCAGGCCAACGGCGCGAACGGCCGGCCAGGCCCCAGTGAGCCACACCGCCGGGGCCAGTACCACCGACGCCACCACGAGACGCCAGAACGCGATCTCGAAGGGGCTAACCTGCCCGGCCAACCTGATGAAGACGGCGCTGGTCGACACGCTGAGCACGGCGACCAGCGCGAGCAGCACCCCGGCCAGGCTGACCCTCGCTGGGGCTGCTGGCTGGATCACCGACGTGGTTCCACCATCGGCCATCGTCTCGACCGCTCCCCCGCGCTCGACTCGCCCACGGTAGACTACCATCCCACCACGCTTCCGTGCCGCAAGCCGATGGGGAGTCTATACCGTCGTGCTACAATGCCTAGCTTGTCCAGGCATGGACTGGCAGGAGCCTGTTGTACCAACGATCGGTGGGTGAGGTGGCCGTGGTAGACATCAGTGTCAGTAGCTTCTGGCGGCGCCCGCCAGCGGTCGATCATCTCGTGATCGGGATCGAGATCGGCGGGCATGGCCAGCGTGTGGTCGTCGCCGATGGCAGCGGCCGGATTCACGGGCAGGCACACGCGCCTGATGGCAAAGCGGATGCGCTCACTGTCGTCCTCACGGTGCAGCGCCTGGCCGAGCAGGCCTGCGAGCAGGCTGGCGTGCCTCTCCGGCGAATCGAGGCCGCCGGTATCGCCTTCGGCGGGCCGGTTGATCCCCAGCGCGGTCTCACGCTGCTCTCCCACCGGGCACCCGGCTTCGAGCAATTCCCGCTCGTGGCACTGCTCGAGGAGCGACTGGGACTCTCGGCGGTGCTCGACAATGACGCAAGGACGGCCGCGCTGGGTGAAGCCGCCTTCGGTGCCGGCCGTGGCTGCCAGAACCTGGTCTACGTGCACCTGGCCACCGGCGTCGGCGGTGGCATCGTCGTGGACGGCCGGCTCCTCTACGGCGCCAGCAACACCGCAGGGGAGATCGGGCACATGGTCGTCTCGACCGGTGGCCCCCTCTGTTCCTGTGGGAAGCCCGGGCACCTGGAAGCCTTTGCTGCCGCCCCAGCAATCCAGGCCCGCCTACGCGAGCGGCTGGCCGAGTCACCCCACGATCCGGCTCGGGGACCGCTCGGCCGTCGCCCGCCTACCCTGCGTCAGATCTTCCAGGCCGCCTCGTTCAGCCCGGTCGCCGACGAGATCGTCCGCGAGACGGTACAGACGCTCGGCCTAGCGATCGCTAACCTGATCACGGTCCTGAACCCTGAAGCGGTGATCATCGGCGGGCCAGTGGCCGAGGTGGGTCCCCTGCTGATGGACCCTCTGCAAGCCCGCGTGCGGCAGTATGCCTATCCCGCCTCGCTCCGGAGCGTCCGTCTCACCACAGCGGAGCTTGGCGGCGACGCCATCATCCTGGGCGCGGTCGCGCTGGCGCTGGCCCACAGCGGGCGCGTCTGAGTCGCGCCCGGCGCTGCAGCAGAAATTAGGGTAACCGGCCGGTCGCCTCAACTCATCAGCCCCCGGATCCGCTGAAGGGAGCTGACCCAGCAGCGAGCTGGCTGCCGTGGGGCCCCAACGGCATGCGGCGATGGCATGGGGTGCCCCTTCAACCGGCTCCGATAGATGAGCGCGGGTTCAGACCCGCGCACGCCGGCAGTCGCTGACCGCGACACGATGCGGCGTGCAAGACTGATGACCCCTCATGTCTCGTTTCGATTGCCGTCAGGATGGCGAAAACGGTAGACTTAGTCTCCGGCATTGCAAGAGGAGGGTCAGGATGAGCACCGAACTGCGTCTCAGCGAGCAACACCGCTCCCTGCTGCTAACCCTGCTGCGCCAGGCGAAGCGTCCGCTGACGACAGAGGAACTGGCGGCAGCCCTCAGGCAGGCAGCGGAGCAGCAGGCAGGGTAACGCGCCGCTCGATACCCACACGCTTCGTGTCACACGTTCGATGTGCGCTGTGAACGATCGCGAAGGAGACGAGAGAGCATGCAGACCATCGAGCCCAGGCTGGAGATCGACTTCAACGGCAGTCCCGAAGATCGCGAGCTCGCGGCTCGCGTCTTCGCAATTATGCGAACCGTCGGCCGCTTCTTCGCGCTGACGGCGCCGATCCGCCTGCCGCTACACGCGCTGGCCGAGCACCTAGCGCAGCTTGACCAGCAGCGGGACGCGGAAGGTTGGGCTGCCGCGCTCAAGCAGGCCATCGAGGCGAATCACAATGTCTTCAGCCTGGAAGAGCGCGATGGGGTCCTGTATATCGTGACCACCCGCGAGGGACGGCCGCCCCAGCCGGTCGAAGAGGTCGATGCGGCGCACATGCTGCCCCGGCGCTTCCAGGAGCCACCTCCAACCGCACCGCGCCTGGCGCGCCGAGGGCCGGCACCGGCCGCTCGGCCGGCTCCAGAGGAGGTACTCGCTGCCGAGGCTGCCGAACAGCCGGTGGCCGAGCCGGCCGAGCGAGTTGCAGCGGTGGAGGCGGAGGCCGCGCCCGCGTCGGCCGAGATCGAGGTCGCCGATCTGGCCCAGCTCGACGACGCCCAGTTGCAGGCGCTGGTCGCGGCCGAGCTGGCCAGAATGCCGGAGGTTACCGGCTTCGCCGACGCCTGGATGCTGGACGAGGACGTACCGCGCCTGAGCCGCGGCGATCTCCGGCGCATTCGCGAGTACATCCTGGAGCGCGAGCAACCGTTGCCGGACACCGAGCTGGTCGAGGTCGTGCTCGGCGTGCGCCGCACAGCCCCTGACTACGAGGTCCAGCGCTTCGCGCTCAATCTCCGCCTCTCTCAGGAAGAGGACTTCGAGTTCGTCGGAGTACCTGGCAACTATCTCTGGTCGACCAAGGGGCTACCGGCGATCGGCACCACCAAGCGCCGGGCTGCCGACATCGGCCAGGACTATCGCTTCCTGGTCGAGGAGGCGCAGGCCACGACACCGTTGAGCGAGCAGGTGGCGGATCACGTCCTGACCTTCTACGAGCACTACCTCGGCGTCTTGCCGTACAACGGTGTACTGGCGGCCATCCTGCCGCCGCCCGTGCTGGCCGATCAGCGCGTCGCGGTGCTGACGTTCGAATCACCGCAGACGTACGAGACGTTTCTCGTCGAGCTACGTTACCCGGCTGGGAACCGCGGCGGCTATCTGGCCGGCTTCGACAAGTTCTTCCGTGAGAGCCTGGTACCGGGGGCACTGATTACCATCGAGCGGACCGACACGCCTGGCCGCTACACCATCGACTACCTGCGGGTATCGGGCCAGGAACGCCGGCTGCTCGACCTAGATGAGAAGAAGCGCCGGTACATCTTTCGGCCGACGACCTACTACTGCGCAGTGCAAGAGAATATGCTGCTTACCGAGAATCGCTTCCCACGCTTTGCGGGTCAGGAGCCGCTCGACGACCGGACCCGGCGCTATCCGGACCTGGTCCTGGCTGCCACGTTCGAGCGGGTCGGTGAGCAGGTCGGCACGCCAGAGGCACCGCGCTATATGGCGCTCCTCGACGATCTGGTCGCAGCGGCCAACGTAGAGCGACCGATGACGCCGGAGCTCATCCGGCAGATCGCCGAATCGCCGGACTATCCGCAGTTCAGCGTCGACCCAGATGCTGAGGATGTCCTGTACTATGCTCCATCGCCGTGAGCACAACTGGTTGAGCTCTAGCATGCACCGATCGCCATCGCTCGAAGAGCAGCAGGAACTCGTCGAGCTCTTCCGTCGCCTCAACAGCGCACGACGTCCTGCTGCGACCGACGTGGCGCAGCTCTCCGACCTGAGCCGCACGCTGGTGCCGACGCTGCAGGAGCTGTGGGCGTCATCCCCGCTCTCGACCAGGCGGTACCTGATCTCGCTGATGGAGGAGATGGCAGAGAGCAACGTCGAGCTGAATTTCCGCCGCGTGTTCGAGGTCGCCCTCCACGATCCCGATCCGGAGGTGCGGGCGCATGCGGTGTCCGGCCTCTGGGAGGAGGATGACCCGCGCCTGCTCGACCGGCTGCTCGACCTCCTGCCGAATGAGGACGCAGAACGCGTCCGCGAGGCGATCGCCGTGGCGCTCAGCCGGTTCAGTTACCTCGCGTCGCTCGACCAGCTCGATGAGCCGCGCGCCCGGCGCCTGCGCCACACCCTATTCGCACTCGCGCGCGAGGATGCGGCGCTCGCAGTGCGCCGCCGCGCGGTGGAGGCAATCGGCTATTATGGCGACGACCCCGACGCCGTCGAGCTGATCGCGGAAGCCTACGACGCTGCGGAGCACGAGTTGCGGGTGAGCGCGGTCTATGCCATGGGGCGGAGCCTCGACCGGCGCTGGCTGCCGCACTTGCTCGCTGAGCTCGAGAGCGAGGAGCCGGAGCTGCGCTTCGAGGCGGCGCGCGCCTGCGGCGAGCTCGGCGCCCAGGAGGCAGTCGATCACTTGATCGCGCTCGTTGGTGACCCTGATCGAGAGGTGCAGGCCGCGGCCATCGGCGCGCTGGGCCAGATCGGTGGGCCGGTCGCGATCAACACCTTGCGCCGGCTCGCTCGGTCGGCTGACCCAGTCGTGCGCGAGGCCGCTGAGGAGGCGTTGACGCAAGCGGTCTACGAGGCCGATCCGCTTCGCCCGGGACCCTGGCCGTAATCGTGGTCTCTCCTGGACATGAGGTGGAACTCGCCATTCGCCTGATCGATGACGCGCGGGCTTGGGACGAGTTGGTCGAGCAGCTCGATGGGAGGCTGCTGCAAAGCTGGCGCTGGGGCGAGCTGAAGAGCCGGCACGGCTGGAAGCCGATCAGGCTCGCCTGGCTGGATTCGACCGGCCACCCAGCCATCGCCGCGCAGATGCTCTTTCGCCGGGTCGGTCCCTTGAGCATTGGGTACGTGCCCCGCGGCCCACTCGTCGTCGAGTGGGCCGGCTGCACCGCGAGAGACCGCGCCTACACGCATGCCGTCGATCGCATTGCTCGCCGCGAGCGGGCGATCTGCGTGCTCGCCGAGCCGGAGAACGAAGGCGGCTGCACGGTGCTGACGCGCGCGAGCGGCTGGCGACGCAGCCCGACTGTTATCCAGCCCCAGCGGACGGTCCGCGTGGCGGTACAGTTTGACGACGAGACGCTGCTCGCGCGGATGAAGCCCAAGACCCGCTACAACATCCGGCTGGCCGAACGCCGAGGCGTGCAGGTTCGCCTTGGAACCCTCGCTGACCTACCGGTCTTCTACGACCTCCTGCGCGAGACAAGCGCGCGAGATGGGTTCGGTATCCACCGCATCGACTACTTCCGCGACATCCTGGAGGTTTTCGGTGAGGACGCGGCCCTGATCATCGCCGAGAAGGACGGAGAGCCGGCTGCCGGTGCTCTGGTCGTTCGCTTTGGCGCCGAGGCAGTCTACTTGTATGGCGCCTCCGCGGCACGCCACCAGCGTCACATGGCATCCTATCTGGTGCAGTTCGCAGCCATGCGCTGGGCCAGGGAACGTGGCTGCCGGGTCTACGACCTTTGGGGGATCCCGCCGACCGATGAGCCGCCTGAGGACATCCCCGACGACCAGCTCAACGTCCGCCAGGGACTGTGGGGCATCTACCGCTTCAAGGCTGGCTTCGGCGGGCAGGTGCGCTCGTATCCTGGGGTCTATGAGCGGATCTATTCCCGGCCACTGGTGTGGCTCTGGCGCCGGCTGCGGCCGATGGAGGGCTGAGCGATGATCCCGCTGAGGGCGCTGCTGCGCGCCCTATCGGTCAAGCGCGCGGCCGGCGATCTGGATACGCCGATCGCCGAGGTCTGCTACGACTCGCGGCAGGCGACGCCCGGAGCGCTCTTCGTGGCCTTGCGGGGGAGCTATACCGACGGCCACCGGTATCTCGAGGACGCCCGGCGACGCGGCGCGGTTGCGGCCCTGGTGGAAGAGTGGAGCGACGCGCTTGACGCGTATCCGGCAGCCGCTCAGGTCGCAGACACCCGCGCGGCGCTCGCCCGGGTTGCCGCCGAATTCTTTCAGCATCCGTCGAGCAGCCTGGGGGTGATCGGCGTCACCGGAACCGACGGCAAGACCACCACCACGTTCCTGATCGACGCCATGCTGCGCGCGGCCGGCTACCGCACCGGCCTTGTCGGCACTGTCGCCGTCAGGATCGCCGATCGGGTCGTCGAGCACGACACCCGCCAGACCACACCGGAATCGCTGGATCTCCAGCGGCTGCTCGCCGCTATGCGGGGAGAAGGCGTGCAGTGGGCCGTCGTCGAGGCGACGTCCCACGGGCTAGCGATGCACCGGCTCGACTGCTGCGCGTTCGACATCGCTGTGGTGACCAACATCACGCACGAGCACCTGGACTTCCACGGAACGATCGAGGCCTACCGGAGAGCGAAGGCGCGCCTGCTCGAGTTCGTCGCCCAGCGCGATGACCATCGGCCCTATCCTTACGGTATCGCCCTCAACGCTGACGACGAAGGAGCGCGCTCGATCGCCGGCTATGCCGGCTCGGCGCCGGTGATCTGGTTCGGGCTGCACGCGAGCCAGGCTGAAGTGAGAGCGCAGGAGATTCGAGCCCACGCCGGGGGGACGGACTTCGAGCTGGTCACTCCAGGCGGTTCAGCGCCGGTCAGGCTCAAGCTGCTCGGCCGGTTCAACGTGGAGAACGCGCTGGCGGCGGCCACTGCCGGGCACCTGCTCGGCCTCACGCCGCAGCAGATCGCCCGGGGGCTGGAGAGCCTGGATCACGTGCCTGGCCGTCTCCGCCGGATCGACGCCGGCCAGCCCTTCACGGTGATCGTCGACTACGCCCACACGCCCGAGGCGCTGCAACGAATCCTCGAGCTCGTCCGGGGACTGGTCCCGGGCCGGCTGATCGCGGTATTCGGCAGCGCGGGCGAGCGCGACCGTGCCAAGCGGCCGCTACAGGGCGCTGTCGCCGCCCGTCTCGCCCAGTTCTCCATCTTCACGTCGGAGGACCCTCGCTTCGAGGATCCCGAGCGGATCATCGACGAGATCGCTGAGGGCGCGCGCAGCGTGGGGGCCGTAGAAGGACGCGACTTCCTCCGCATCGAGGACCGCGCGCAGGCGATCCGAGAGGCGCTGCGGCGGGCAAAGCCAGGCGATGCTGTGCTCCTGCTCGGCAAGGGCCACGAGCGATGTATTATCTACGGCTCAGAGCGTCGTCCCTGGGACGAGTCGGCCGAGGCGCTCGCGGCGCTGGCCGAGCTGGGCTATCGAAGCGAGGTCGAATGAACCGAGAGCGGAACGGTGGACAGCGAGCGAGGTTAGCCAGACTGCTCTTGAGCGCGTTGATCGCTGCAGCGTCGCTCGCGGCAGCCTGCGGAGAGCCAGACCCGATCGCCAACCCTGAATGGGTCGCCGGTGCCTCGCCGAAGGGTCGTATCCTCTTCGTCCAGCGCGGCGATATCTATCTGTGGCAGGACGGCAAGATCCGGCGCCTGCTCGAGCTCGGAAACGCTGCCTCACCGAGCTGGTCCCCCGATGGGAGCCGATTCGCGTTCGTTCGCTTCGGCGACGCCTTCTCGGACCTCTACGTAGCGCGAGTCGACGGGCAGGGCATGCAGCAGCTCACGCAGAACCAGCCCCCTATCCAACCAGGAACTGAAGCGTATGTCCGCAACAGCGTCTGGGCACTCGACCCGGCGTGGATGCCGGACGGCCAGCGGATCGTCTACGTGAGCGATCTCAACTCGGCCAAGAACTACCTCTGGCTGATTCCGAGCAACGGCGGAGCGCCGCAACAGATCCCGGCTTCGACTGTTCCCGGCGACAACGTAGAGTCCCCCACTGTGTCACCGGACGGTACACGCATCGCCTTCGCGCATCGCACGACGACCGAGGACGGGCTACACCGTCGGACCGACCTTTGGGTGCTGAACCTGACGACCGGCGAGGTAATCCCGCTGGTGCAAGGGGGCGATGGCAGCTATGCGCCGGCCTGGTCGCCGGATGGAAACTGGATCGCGTACGTCGGCCGGCAGGGCGAGGCGAACAACCTCTTCGTCGTCCCGGACACCGGTGGGGAACCGGTTCAGCTTACCACCAGCGGCGCGATTGCGTCGCCGGCCTGGTCGCCGGATGGCTCGATGATCGCCTTCTTGGAGCTCAATGGCAGCACGTTCGAGGCGAAGTACGTGGAGTTCACGGTTGGGCCGGAGGGCAGGCCGCGGGCGAGTGCGCCGAAGCGGCTGTTCGAGGCGGAGGCTATTGACGCTCCCTCGGGTCTCTCCTGGGCGCCGTAGGCCGGTCACGTGCGCTCCCGGCACTCTACCAGCCGCTGCGCTACAGGCCCCGCCATGGGATGGCTTGACAGCGGGGCTGGCGGTGAGTACACTTCTCTGTGCGGCGGAAGGAAGACCGCCGGGCAGGCGGAAGTAGCTCAGGTTGGTAGAGCATCTCCTTGCCAAGGAGAAGGTCGCGGGTTCGAGTCCCGTCTTCCGCTCCAGGCGATGACAGATCCGAGCGGCCTCGTCCGAAGCCGCTCGTCTCTGTCTCTCGGGCCGGCGCCAGGAGTACAAGAGGACGGTGACGGCACGCCCGGAGGCCAGCACCCAACCCGTCCGGCTTAAGGGCCGGAAGCTGGCCGCGCCGCCGGGGTCGGCCAGGCTCAGGTGGAAGAGCCACCGGGAGGATATTGAGGTCACCCTGCGGAACCAGTACCACCACGGCAAGCTCCGACTGGCAAGAACCAACCGGAGAGCCCCTCCCCGGCATCGGCCCTCGGAAGGATGGGAGATGGGAAGGCCGGGCCAGGGCTGGTGGCAAGCGGTATTCGGTGTATGGCAGCACTCCAGAAGAGGCGTTTCTGGAACTTCAACGGTTCAAGGCCAAGCTTGCTAAGGGCTGGCTCCCCCCGAGCCGGTTACCCTCGCTGAGTTTCTGGTGCAGTGGATGCACGTCGAGGCCCCGCGTTGAAAAGCCAGGACCCTGCACGACTACCAGGCCCTCTCACCGCAGGGTACTCTCAGCCCTCGGCCACCTCACGCTCTCCCAGCTCTCACCCCAGCAGCTCCAGGCCACTCTCAACCGCATCCCCGGTAGGCAAGCCTCTAGGATGTACAGCATGCTCCGCCGTGCCCTCGACGTCGCGGTGCGCTGGGGATTGCTTGAGGTCAGCCCGCTTTCCCGCATCAGCCCACCGAGGTAGCAGGCCCCGAAGAAGGCGCTCCCCTCGGCTGAGGAAGTCACCCGCGCCCTCTACGCGGGCCCTTCGACCGCTGGTGGCCCTGGGTTGCCCTTGCCATCACCACCGGTCTTCGCCGAGAGACGGAATCGCCTCTTTCTGCGCAGCCACCGGGTTGCCCAGGCTCACCCCGCGCCAGCCTCGGCATCTCCATGCTTCCCTGCTCATCGCCCAGGGGCTCCCGGTCACCCTGATCTCCCGCAGACTGGACCACGCCTGGCCGGAGATCACCATGCGGGTCTATGCCCGCTGGCTCAGTGGGGATGATAGCCTGGCCGCCGAGGCTATTCTGGCGGCTCTAACGGCTTGCCGAAGGCAAGACGGTAGCTAGCTGATGGCTGGCAGGAGGTCAGGCAGCAACCGGAGAGAACGAATCCGTGGTAGGGAAAGGGGGTAGCGAGGCCGCCGCCGTCTGAGGCACCTTTGCCGACCCCCTCCCCCCAGCCCCGCTCCTTGCCAGAGCCGGCCACGTTGCCAGCAGTAGTCCCCACTCCGCCGCTTTCCCAACTTCCCAAGCCTTTTCCATTCTGACAACAGCCCCACAACCGCTGGCGGCCCTAGCCGTTATTGACGGGTGGAAGCAGCAGAAGGGAGGGACAGATGCTACCGGCGAGGTTCCGCAGGCTCCAGGTCCTCGCTGGGCTCTGGTTGGCTTTGAGTGCGCTCAGTTTCCTGTCCCCAGACACTCGGGCTGCAGAGCCACCACCGGAGCTGGGACTGGGCGCACCAGGCGGTGACGCCTGTGAGCGACTGGGTGGGAGGGTACCGCTGCCGAGGGAAGGTGGTCCTGTGATGGAAGAAGGCACTGCCCTTTCCTTCCCGGCTTTCACCTTCGACACGCCGGTGTTAGACGGTAAGGAGACAAGCTGGCTCTTCGGAGCACGGTATGGGATTACCTTCGTTGTGCCCTACCACGACGCAAACCTGCTGGGCGACTGGAGTTGTTTCCACCCACGGACTACCCAGGGGATGCGATGGGTCATGTACTTCGACAAGGGACGGATTGAACTCAGCCACGTCCCTCCTGAAGCGTTCTGGCTCCCTATCGGTGAAAAGGAAGTCGAAGTCGGTGGGCAACAGATACCGCTGTCCCTCTACCGCGCCGGGTGGGACCCGGACTCCCCCCTCTCCCTGTGGGCTCTCACCGCCGGTCAGCTAGCCCGAGAACTCCTGACCGGCCAGCTCCAGGTAGGCGACAACGCCTTCATCCAGCGAGAGCCAGCAGCAATCCCCGTTGCTGGCGACCCCGACGGCGGCGGGGTCACCTACGCGGTCTTGGGCAGGGTGATGGGCTACCAGCCGTTGCCAGCAGGCTGGCCGGTGCTCCAGACCATCGACAGCGAGGGAGAGGTCAGTGCTGACTCTAACCTCGGTGCCTATGGCGTGACGTACCTCGACATCGGGGCTCCCACCAGGCACACGTTAGCCAGCGTCTTCTGGGACTTCTTCCAGCAGTCTGGTTGGCAGGCGCGGGAGATCATCGGAGCCCGCTTCCCTGGGTTTCCAGTACCGCAACCAATTACGTTCTTCCAATACACGCTGCACCAGGTTCCCCACCGCTTCCCCTGGCTGTTGCTGGTGGGCTGGCCCATCACCGAGCCCTACTGGACCAGGGCCAAGGCGGCTGGGATGGAGCAGTGGGTCCTGGTCCAGTGCTTCGAGAGGCGGTGCCTGACCTACACGCCGTCGAACCCTCCCGGCTGGCAGGTGGAGATGGGGAACATCGGCAGGCACTACTACCAGTGGCGCTATGGCCAGGAGCGACCAGCAGAAAATTGGCAGCTTCCTCCTTGGTGGGAATACCAACCCTGAGCCGCCCATTACCGTCCAGCAGGCTCTCGCTGGCCCAGCCAGGCGGTAACGACTTGCGATGCAAGTCGGTGCATCTGGTAACGGCCCGCGATAGCGACACGGTACCTCTGGTGATGGCTCAGCTTCGCTGAGACAGCGACTCGGCGAGAGCCTGCATGGTTCCAGCGGAGAGCGCCCAGAGGCAGGTGTACTTCCCGTTGGGCAGTCGCTGGACACGAACCAGGATCTCCCCGTCCCGCGTGGTAATCGCGGCATAGCTGGCACCATCCGGGGTCAGCCGCCAACCCCAGGGCCAGGACTGGCTCTGGGCCACGCTGGCCCTCCGCCACCCCTTGGGGGTACCTCTTCCCCCTGCCGCTATCTTTCCCATTCTGATGCCCATTTCTGAACCCGCTGGCGATAGTTTGGATAGGGGTAGGGCTAGCAGCAGATCAAACAGCGCAAAGATGGCTGGCTTTGGAGTTGCGCTTTCTCGTTGTTTGGGCCAGAATGAATGGTGGCTGCGGAACTCTGGAAATCTGGAGATGGGGTTGGGGGTCAGCCGGGGGCCAGGTGGAAGTGCTGTACAAGCGGAAATGGCGGAACGGCAGACGCGGCGGTCTTAAAAACCGCTGGGGGCAACCCCGTGTGGGTTCGAGTCCCACTTTCCGCACCATTGAGATCTACAGCTGAATTGCCCGTCTTTCAGCGCCACACTGACGATCCCCTGACGTATCGCTGCTTGATCCACCAGATAGTTCAGGACTTATGAGTTCGCAGGCCCTGAAGTCGGGCTCGGCCACCCACCGGCTGCCGCGACCACCACGTCCCAGTCAACCGGCTCAATTTCAAAGACCGAACCACCCCGCACCCGACTGATCACCAACCGGTCGAGCACGGATTGATGCTCATCATACCAGAGCGGCACACCGGGAAGATGGACGAACTGGATCTCGACCCACTGCTCGGCAGGATCTGGCGGGACGAGCCAGTGTGGGTCGTTCACGCTGGGAAGCACTGTAGGACCGCTGATCACCACGCCGAACCCCACCACACCGCGGCGACGCTCCTGCCCGCGATACTTCCAGATGAGGACTCGATCACCAACGCGGATCGGTTTCCCCTTTGTCGTCCAGAACACAACCTTACGATCGCGGATCGCGTCCATGACGCGGTAGGTATTTGGGTGCGCGCCGAGAGCCCAGTAGCGGCAGGGAACGCCTCCACTTGCGGACACCTCGAGGTGAGCACGATTTGGCTGCGCCTCGGCATGGAGACGCTCACAGTCGTGAGCAAACTCATCACATACCTTACGGTGATGTCGGCCCACGCTACTCAACCCACCTCCCGGATCGTTCGGGGCCAGACTGGCAAAGTTGGCTAGCTTCATAGCCACGCCGATTGGGTTGCGAGAGCGCTCGGGATCTGGCTTGTCAGACGCAGCCTCCAGCCGATTCAAGAGTCGCCTTCGCTTGACGAACGACGGATGTCGGGCATAGAGTGTTCCATGTCGCACATACACATCGAGTGCCAGGATCAGTTCTTCTCGGGACCATGCTGTGTTTCGGGCCATACACCTCAACTCCTCTAAACAGCGGCAATATTCATGGCCATTACGAGCTCGCTGCTGAGACGAGCCCGACAACTCGGGCTACTACTATGAACTTTCAGGTAGGCCATACATCCAGAAACTCACCGCTAGCCACCGGCTGAGCACCGGAGCCATTCATCGAGCTCTTATCCCTGACCGATACGCACCGACCATCTCTACCGCCGGCAGCGATCGGCGGCTACGGCCAGGAAGAGGGCTGACATGTCCTTCTCGCCGTGCCCCATGGCGATCGCCTCCTCGTAGCGCGACCTCACCACTTCGGTGATCTTCAGCCGCTGCCCGCCGGCCTCGGCTGCCTCCAGGATCAGCCGGGCATCCTTCAGTGCCAGTCTCACCGAAAAGCTCGTCTCGAAGTGCCGCTCGAGCATCATCCGACCCTTGACGCGCGCAAAAGGAGCGTCGAGCGGCCCACCCTCGATCGCCTCGAAGAACCGCGCCGGGTCGACGGCGATCGCTTCGGCCAGGGCCAGCGTCTCAGCCAGCGCACCCAGGAAGCCGGCGATCCAGTTGTTCGTCACCAGCTTCAGCCGGCTCCCCATCCCCGCCGGCCCCAGCCAGAGCGTCCGGCTCCCGATCGCCTCGAAGATCGGCCGGCAGCGCTCGCGCAGCTCCTCCGGTCCGGACGCCAGCACGACGAGCGTGCCCTCCTCGGCCGGCTGCCGCGTGCCCAGCACCGGCGCATCGACGTACGCGACGCCACTCTCCGCAGCAATGCGCCTCAGCCGCTCGCATCCCGCGATCCCTACGGTGCTCATCTGCAGCCACACACCCCCGCTCGCCAGCGACGCCAACACGTCTTTCCCCACGACCTCTTCGATGACGCTGGCGTCGGGGAGCAGGGTGATGAGGAAATCCACACCCTGCGCGGCTTCAGCCGGGCTCGCTGCGACCTGCGCTCCGTCCCGCTGCAGCAGCTCGGCCCGGCTCCGCGTGCGGCTCCACACACGGACGCCCAATCCCGCCCGCAATAGGTTCCGGGCAACCGCGCTGCCCATGATCCCGGCCCCAAGCACTGCGACGCGAGCCTTACTGCTCACCAGCGTACGCCCTCCTCTTTACCTGCCGGCAGGTCGATCCGATCGGAGCGGAATCGCTCTCAACTCCGCCGGTCCGCCTGCACAGCTTCTATCAGCTCGGTGCGCGGCGCTTCCCCGAGAGCAGACTCCGCGCTCGCCCCGCCAGTGAAGACGACGGGAGGCTTCGACGTCTCGTCGACGTGCAGCCGGAAGATGTCCGGCCTCGCATAGTGCCCGACGACGTCGAAGTCGTACTTCCCTCTGATGATCTCCCTGAGGTCCAGGTCGGCG
>BEIC01000005.1 GCA_002898875.1 bacterium HR26 | reverse complement strand
GCACTCGCGGAACTTCGCCAGCAGCTCGTCCTGAGTGAAGGGGCGCTGGGGGCTGCCGCGGGCGAAGCTGGCCTGGGCGCTCAGCGTCCGGCCATCGCGAAGGCGCAGCGTGACCCGGGTGAACATCTGGTGGTAGCCGGCCGCCTCGGCTTCAGGGTCGATCGCGACCTGGACGCGGCGCACCAGCTCGCTCACGTCGGGCCGTCGCACCCGCTCGTCGGTGAACTGGGCCAGACCGGCCGCCCGGTCGAGCAGGGTCACGGCCACGGCGTAGGGGAGACTGAACTTTGCCTGCAGCTCGTCGGCCGGGGTGGCGTGCAGCAGCGCGTTCGGCATGTGCCGGTTGACTCCGACCCGGATCGATTCGACCTGCTCGGGGCGCACGTCGTGCTCGCGCAGGAGGTCGAGCGTGGCGTCGATGGCCGGGTGCGTCAGCGATCCGGAGGGGGACGGCTTGAGCGAGACGCCAGGCTCGAGCAGGCTCCAGGGGTTGCCGAGCCGGCCGCGCACGACTGCCTCGTCGAAGCCCCCAGCGTAGGCGCTGAAGAAGCCGCGCGGCGCCTCCAGCACGTTCTCGGCCGCGGTGAACCCGGCAGCTGCGAGCTGCGCCGCCACCACGCCGTTCTCGGCCGCCCGCCCGGCGTGCAGCGGCTTGGTCATCGTTCCGAACTGCTCCCGCAGCCCGCCGGCCATCGAGGCTGCCAGCGAGATGGCGCGGGCGATGGTCCCCACATCGCGGGTCAGCAGCCAGGCTGCCCCGGCGGCCGCGCCCAGCGCGCCGACCACACCCGTCGTGTGGAAGCCGGCTTCGTAGAGCCGCGGGTTGGCCGCCTCCGCCAGCTTGCACGCTACCTCGACGCCGAGCGCGTAGGCGGCCAGCGCCTCGCGACCGCTGGCCGCCGTCACCTCTGCGAGTGCCAGTACGGCCGGCAGCACCGGCGCTGAAGGGTGGGTGAGCAAGCCGTAGACCCGATCCGGCCGCTCGGCGAGCTGAGTATCGTCGTAGTCCAGCGCGTGGGCGGCGGTGCCGTTGACCAGCGCCGCCTGCTGAGCCGATGCCCGGATCATCGATCCGATCACCGTGGCCTGAGCGACCCCACTGGTGCCAGCGATCTGCTCGCGTAGGATAGCGCTCAGCAGTGCCCGCGACCCGGCGAGCGCGACGCCCACGGTATCCAGGACATGGACGATCGCCTCCCGGCGAACGGCCTCCGGCACGTCCTCCGGCCGCAGCGCGGCGATCCACTCAGCGACGTGCCTGGTTAGGCTCATCCTCGTGTTACCCCTCCCTTTCTCAGATCAGCGTTCACGCTCTGGCGGCCTTTCCAGACGTTTCGGGTATCCCTTCTCAAGTGAGGGCGCCGAACGGGATCAGGATAATGAGCTGGACGACGATGAGGACGAGCCAGGAGATGATGGCCGTACCGATGGCGCGGCCGGTCGTGAAGTCGAGCGCCTGGCGGATCGCGATAACCGTCGTGATCAGCGTCCAAATCGCGACCACGAGCGAAATCAGAACCCCGAGAATCGGGATCCAGCCGAGCACCAGGAGCAGCCGCGGCGACTGCGCGAAGCCGAGCGTGCGGAGCAGCTGGCCCCAGGTTGCCTGCGTTTGCGGCGTCGCGAAGAGCCGCGAGCCGATCAGGTAGGCCACGCCCGCGTAGGCGGCCCAGCCGATAATGGCGGCCAGAATACCACCGATGAAGGCCGCAATGCGGCCTGAACCGAGCACAGCGATACCGGAGGCGATAGCGCCCAGGATGACGACCAGCAGGGCAGCCGAGGTCGCTCCCTCGTCGTGCTCGACTGCCTCATAGGTCGCGGTGTCCAGCCGAGCGGCGCCGATCATGCGCGCCGTAAGCGATGCTTGCATCGGTCAGCTCCTTCCCATAAGGCGCTGCATACCGGTCTACCAAGATCATACCTGGCCTTGCTGTTCGCGCTTCCGCCTGGTGATGCGGCTGCACTCTCCCGTCGCGGCGTCACCAGCTCGGCCGGATTGCGATGCCAGTATCCAGGCTGGACTTCCCCTAGTCAATCGAGAAGGCGCTCAGCCGGTCCCGCTGGAGAGGCTGCGGATGAGAAACTGCTGAGGTACCATGTGCTGCCCCGTGAGCGATTCCCAGAACTCTTCACCTTGCGGCCTTCGGATGCTCCTCGTCGCTACTGGTGGTATCTCGACGAGGGCCCTGAAGCACGCGAGCGCGCTCAGCACGTTGCCTAACCAGGCATACCCTGTCTTCATCCCGGCAGAGCTCCTTGCGCGCAACATTTCAATAGCGCCTACGCACCCTTGTGGTTGGGGGGAACCCACCTTCGCATCCAGTGTGGACATCAACGGTTCAAGCGTGCGTGGATGCGTTCACCACTCTGCGGCGTTCTTGCCTTCCCCCGTAGAATTATCGGTGGAGCGAGGGAGAGACTGGCCCAGGGAAGCGCAACCGGAATGGAGGTACCGGTGCACGGCGAGTACAAGACCCCCGGCGGCAAGCTGGTCGTGGTGGACTTCGACGTGGTGGATGGCCGTCTCTGCGGGGTAGAGGTGAGCGGCGACTTCTTCCTGGAGCCACCGGAGGCGCTGGAGCGCATCGCCGGCGCGCTAGAGGGGTTGCCGGTCAGCGAGGCCGAGGAAGAGCAGCTCGCGGAGCGGATCCGGGCTAGCCTCGACGAAGGGGTCGAGATGGTGGGCTTCTCGCCGGAGGCGGTGGCGCGAGCAGTGCGGAGGGCGCTGCCATGAGCGAGCAGGTCGTGACCCGTAGTGAAGCGCAGGCACGCTGGCGGCAGTACCGCTGGCAACTCCTCTACGGCGAGGCGTTCGACCCAGCCATGCAGATGGCGCTCGATGAGGTGCTGACCCGGCGAGTCGGCGCTGGCCAGCGCCTGCCTACCCTGCGCTTCTGGGAGTGGACCGCGCCGGCCGTCGTCATCGGGCGCTTCCAATCGCTGCGCAACGAGGTCGATCAGGAGGTGGCGCGCCAGCTCGGCATCACGGTGGTGCGGCGGATTACCGGCGGTGGCGCGATGCTGACCGAGCCGGGCAAGGTGATTACCTACTCGATCTACGCACCGCCGGAGCTGGTGGCCGGCATGTCGTTCGTCGAGTCGTACGCCTTCCTCGACGCCTGGGTGATCGAGGCGCTACGCTCGCTCGGGATCGATGCCTGGTACCAGCCGATCAACGACATCACCTCGGCCGAGGGCAAGATCGGCGGGGCAGCCCAGGCTCGGCGCTTCGGCGCGGTGCTGCACCATGTGACCATGGCCTACGATATTAGCCCACAAAAGGTCGTTCAGGTCCTGCGGATCGGCCGGGAGAAGCTGAGCGATAAGGGAATCCCGAGCGCGGAGCGCCGGGTCGCGCCACTGCGCCAGCAGACGAACCTCCCGCGCGAGACCATCACCGAGCGCATGATCGAAGTCTTCGCCACGCGGCATGGCCTGGAAGAGGGACGGTTACAGCCTGAGGAGATCGCGGAGGCGGAGGAGCTGGTCCGCACGAAGTTCGGAACGCACGAGTGGACGGCAATCCTTCCGTAGGCGCTCCGGGGCGGCAGGCCGTGCAGTCCTGATCTCAACGCGCCGGCTCGCCAGGCGGTTCCCCTGAGGGTTGATCAGTTTTCCCGCGCTCGGGGCTGGCGCGCTGGTCGTACCCGGCGCTGCAGCTCCGGCGCAGCGGGATCCCTACAGTATCCGGCGTTGCCGTGGGGTACCCTGAGCAATGCGGCTTTCTGCCCCCACTCCGGCTTCGCCCTCTCCCGTGCGGCACGGGAGAGGGGACAGGGGGGTGAGGGCAGGTGAGCCGGCGTTGGCGGGTGAGCGCGGGGCTCGAGGCCCGCGCACCGAGGTGCCGAGAGACCGGGACAGGATCCAGCGAGGAGAACGTGATCGACCCTCAGGCTGCTCCCTGCTCGTGCCTGTGTTCAACGTTCGGCTCGGTAGCCGTACACTAGGCTCATCTAGGCAGGGCTGGCGGGAGGGGAGCGATGGCCATCTACGAGCAGCTCGGGGTGCGGCCGGTGATCAATGCGGCCGGGCCACTGACTCGGCTCGGCGGCATGCCGCTTCATCCGGATGTCCTTGCGGCGATGCGCGAGGCAGCGCAGCAGTGCGTGCCGATGGAGTTGCTCCAGGAGGCGGCCGGGCGCTTTCTGGCCGAGGTGACCGGCGCCGAGGCCGGCTACGTCACCGCGGGTGCGGCCGCCGGCCTGGCGCTCGCCGCGGCGGCCTGCATCGCGCGGCTCGACCCGGCGGCGATGGATCGCTTGCCCGACACTTCCGGGCTCCGGAACGAGATCGTGATCCAGCGTCCGCACCTCAACGCCTACACGCGGGCGCTCCGGCTCGCCGGGGCCCGTCTGGTCGAAGTGGGCTATCTGGGCTACCCGGGGCAAGGGATCACCTGGCCCTGGCAGATCGAAGCCGCTATCACCGAGCGGACGGCCGCCATCGCCTACGCGGCGCAGCCGGAGCCGCACTCGGTCGGGGCGGTTCCGCTTGAAGAGGTGGTCGCCATCGCGCGCCGGCACGGGCTGCCGGTGATCGTGGATGCCGCGGCCGCGCTGCCGCCGGCTGAGAACCTGCGCCGGTTCATCGCCGCCGGGGCCGACCTGGTGGCCTTCAGCGGCGGCAAGGCGATCGGTGGGCCCCAGGCGACAGGAATCCTAGTGGGCCGCGCCGAGCTGATCGATTCGGTCGCGCTCCAGCACCAGGACATGGACGTGCACCCCGAGACCTGGGCCTGGAGGGAGCGGTTCCTGGAAACAGGTCGCCTTCCAGGCCCGCCGCACCACGGGCTGGGCCGAGCGATGAAGGTCGGCAAGGAGGAGATCGCCGGGCTGATCGCCGCGCTGCGGCGCTTCCTCGCGCTCGACCACGCGGCCGAGCGACGCCGCCAGGTGGCCCAGCTCCAGTCCATCCTCGATGCGGTCGCCAGCCTGCCAGCCGTGCGCTCGACCGAGCTGCGCGATGATCCGGAGGGTGGCTGGCCGCTCGCGATCGTCCGGCTCGACGAGCGAGCGCTGGGGCGGCCGGTCGAGGCCGTGGTCAACGAGCTGTTGGCCGGCGAGCCGGCGATTGCCGTCTCTCAGAGCTTCCTGCATGTGCGGGCCATTGGGCTAAATGCGTCGACGCTCCAGCCGAGCGAGGCCGAGCTGGTGGCCCAGCGGCTGCGGGCGGTGCTGGGCGCGAGCTGAGCGTGGTCAGAGAGGAGGGCGAAGATGGTCACAGACGCATCGGTCTTCGGGGCTGGCCAGCGGGCACGCTTGGGTCGCACCGTCCACTGGCAGGAGATGTGGCGGCATGAGCTGCTGGAGGCGCTCGAGCGCGACCCGGTGGTGATCGTGCCGCTGGGGTCGGTGGAGCAGCACGGGCCGCACTGCCCGATGGACGTCGACATCAGCCACACGCAGGCGCTGGCGGTCGAGACGGCGCTCGCGATCACTGAGTTCCCGGTGATCGTCGCGCCGCCGGTCTGGATCGGCCTGACGCACTACAACATGGGCGAAGTCGGCACCATCACCGCCAGCGTCGAGACCTACATCGCCCTGGTCTCGGAGGTCTGCCGCAGTATCTGGGCCAACGGGTTTCGCCGGATCATCCTGCTCAATGGCCACGGCGGTAACCGTGACATCATCCGGGTCATCTCGATCAAGCTGGCGGAGGAAGATATCTGGGTGCTGCCGATCACCTACTGGGAGATGGTGCCGGAGGTCCTGCACCGGCATGCCGAGACTGACCGCGGCTTCATCGGGCACGGCGGCGAGTGGGAGACCTCGCTCCAGCTCTACCTGCGGCCCAGCCTGATCGACCGCTCCCGCATGGTGGCCGACCCCGAGCGAGAGCCGAACTTCACGCCGGACATCCTCGCCTTCACCGGCTTCCCCGAGCGCCGCCGGGAGCGGGAGCACGGGGTGCACGGCAACCCGCTGACGGCCTCGGCGGAGAAGGGCGCGCTGCTCTTCAATGCGGCGAAGGAGCGGCTGATCGAGGTCTGCCGGCAGTACCACCGCCTGCCGGTGTGGCAGTATCGCCAGTTCGGCTCGCACTGCCCGTGAGGGCGGCTATTGAAGAAGCTTGGAGCCGGTGCCGCGCCGTTGCTTCGCCTGCTCGTGGATGCGAGCGATCTCCTCGTTGGTGAAGATCCGGTTGACGAAGGAGGTCGGGGTGGGGTCGCCGGGGCGGGGCCGGCGGTAGCCGCGCAGCAGGATACCCTGGTCGGTCTGGAGGATCACGACGTCCTGGAGATCGTGCTCGTCGATGAAATGACCGATCGCCCGGAGCACGTCCTCATAGCGGTACACCAGGGACTCATCGCTCGATGCCATCCATAACCCTCCGCTCGCTGCCGTTCCGCCGGCACCATGCTAACCCGTCTGGCCGATCTGGCACAGTAGCCCTCTCGTCCTATCGCTGCTGCGACCCAGGGGGCTAGCCTGGTGATCGGCAGGTCAGCGCAGCCGGGTGCGCTTGTTCGCCACGTAGTCGAGCAAGACATACTCGCCCAGGTGATCTGGGGTCGCGAAGAAGGCGCGCCCCTTGTTGATCCGCGCCATTTCGCTCACGAACCCGGCCATGTAGGGGCTGCGCTCCAGCATGAACGTGTTGATGACGATCTGCTCGCGGGTGCAGCGGGCGACCTCCTTGAGCGTCTCCTGGAACGTCTGGTAGGTCGGCGGGTAGGAGAAACGCACCTGCTCGCCATCGAAGTAGGCCGTCGGCTCGCCGTCTGTGATGACGATGATCTGCTTGTTGCCGCCACGGTGCCGGGAGAGGAGCTGCCGGGCTAGCATGAAGCCGTGCTGCATGTTGGTGCCGTAGTTGTACTCGTCCCAACTGATGTGCGGCAGCATGGCCGGCTTCAGCTCCGTCGCCACGTAGGAGAAGCCCACGATGTAGAGGTTGTCACGCGGGAACTGCGACCGGATGAGGCTGTCGAGCGCGAGCGCCACCTTCTTGGCCGCCAGGAAGCAGCCGTTGTAGAGCATCGACCGGCTCATGTCGACCATCAGCACGGTCGACGACTGGGTCATCAGCTCCGAACGGTAGACCTCGAAGTCGTCCGGCTGGAGCCGAACCGGGCTGCCTGGCCCCTCGCGGTAGACCGCGTTCATCACTGTCCTCGGCAAGTGCAGCAGGAAAGGGTCACCGAACTCGTAGGGCTTGCTGTCGTCGCTCGGCTCGCCGCCCCGGCCCGTCCGGTCGAGCTGGTGCTGGCCGAAGCGGTCCTTCTTGAGGTGCTGGAAGATCTCGCGCAGGGCCTTCTGGCCGATCTTCCGCACGCCGCGTGGGGTCAGCTCGTAGCCGCGGCGGGTGCGCTGGATATAGCCGGCATCCTCCAGCAACCGGGTGAGCTGGCGGAGCTGGTCCATCTCGGCGGCGAGCTGGTCGCCGAAGAGCTCGCGCACCTTGTCCATGTCGACTCGCTGCAGGTCTCGCCAGTCGCGGACGCCCTCGAGCTGCTCCTCGAGCTCTTGCATCTCGCGCAGGTGCTCCATGAGCCGCATCGCCT
Source organism: bacterium HR26 (assembly GCA_002898875.1). Lineage (GTDB taxonomy): Bacteria > Chloroflexota > Chloroflexia > Thermomicrobiales > Thermomicrobiaceae > Thermalbibacter. The sequence continues at coordinate 28,928 of BEIC01000005.1, read as the reverse complement.
GGCTGAGCGTCAGCTCCTCGCCCCCGCTGAACTGGTAGGACTGGGCATAGGGATTGTCCGGCATGAGCTGGCCGAGGTTGTAGGCGAGCTGGGCTAGCTCCTGGCGGATGCCGGGGTCTTGCAGCGCAGCATCGAGCGCGTCCTGGAGCTGCTGGCGCATCTCCGGCGTCATCGAGTCGAGCAGGCTCTGCATCGCCGCCATCTGGCGGGCCAGATAGTCCAGCAGCTCATCGAGGCTCTTGAGGTCCTGGCCGAAGTAGTGGCCGTACTTGTGCATGAAGCGCTCGAAGTCGGGCTGGCCGCCGCGCTGGCGCTCCTCCAGCATCTCGTTGAGCTCGTGGAGCATGTTGCGCAGATTGGCCAGGTCTTCCGGGGTCATGCTCTGGATCGCCTGCTGCAGGCCCTGGAACGTTTGCTGCAGCATCTGCTGCTGAAGCGAGGCCAGCAGTTCCTGGAACTTCTGCCGCGCGGTCGGATCCATGAACTCATAGTCCATCAGCGACTTGATCCGCCCGGCCGGATCAGGCGGCAGCGCATCCAGGTACGACTGCTTGCGGGCAGCCATGCGCTCCAGGAGCTCGTGCAGCGACTCGTCGTACGGCTCCTCGTTTCCGGAACCGGCGTCCGCGGCCTGCTTGCCGCCCGCGGGCTGGGTCTCGCCGCGCTGCCGGGCCTGCTGGCGCGCTAGCCGCTCGCGGCTCTCCGCCAAGCGCCGCTCGATACCCTGCCGCTCGGTATCGATCACGTCGTCGAGTCGCCGGTTCAGGTCATCGAGCACCGAGCCGAGGTTGTAGCGACTGAGCTCCTGTTGCCGGCGCTCGCGGATGCGCTCCAGCAGGTCGCGCATGCCGGGGAAGGGCGCGTCGGGACGGTCAGAGCCCCAGCGGAAGAGGCGCTGGAGTGCCCTGGTCAGGTCGCCGTCGGCCAGGACATCGTCGGCGATCGCGTCCAAAATCTGCTCAGCGTCGAGCTGGTCGATCTGCTGTGTGCCGTCCCAGCGGTAGTAGCGGAATCGGCGACTGGACAGCGACATGGTATCTACCCCCGATAGCGGGCCTCTCCCCGAACGCCGGCACGGTCTTTGTTGAGCCGACGGTTGAGGTGAAGCCCCTCCAGAACGAACTCGACGATGGCGGCGATCAGCTCGGGTTGGCCGGCGGCGCCGAGCCGGCTCGCTGCCGCCCGCAGGCTATCGATGTGCGAGACCTGGTGAATATAGCGCATCGCCGGCAACATGTCGGACGTCTCGACGGTCAGGCCGTTCTCGAAGGCCAGGATCAGGTCATCGAAGTCGCGCACCGAGAAGTAACGGTTGAACGTGGCTAGTACCGCGCCGTTGATCAGCTTCTCGATAACTCGCTCTTCCTGCACCTCGCCCAGCGTCTCCAGCTCGATCTTCCCCATCGTCGAGGCGACGACCGCTGGCAGGTCGCTGATGCGGGGCACGGCGTGCTTCTCGCCCAGTCGAATGGCACGCTTCACCGCGTTGCTGATCAAGGTCTCATAGTTGGCCACCGACATGCGCACGCTCACGCCGGAGCGCTGGCTGACGTCGTGACTGCGCCGGGCCAGGTGCGTGATCTCAGCGATGATTTCGCGCATGTACTCGGGAACGGTGATCGCGATGCCCGGCACTTCGAGCGGGGTTCGCTCCTGCTCCATGATCTTGATCTCGAGATCGATAGTGGCCGGGTAGTGTGTCCGGATCTGCGCGCCGTAGCGGTCCTTGAGCGGCGTGATGATTCGCCCGCGATTGGTATAGTCCTCCGGGTTGGCGCTGGCGACGATGTAGACATCCAGCGGCAGGCGAACCCGGTAGCCCCGGATCTGGACGTCGCGCTCCTCCATGATGTTGAGCAGGCCGACCTGGATGCGCTCGGCCAGGTCCGGCAGCTCGTTGATCGCAAAGATGCCCCGGTTCGTTCGCGGGATCAGCCCGTAGTGGATGGTGAGCTCGTCGGAGAGATAGCGCCCCTCGGCCACCTTGATGGGGTCGACCTCACCGATCAGGTCAGCGATCGTCGTATCTGGGGTCGCGAGCTTCTCAGCGTAGCGGTCCTCCCGCCGGATCCACTCGATCGGCGTATCATCGCCCATCTCGGCAACCAGGTCGCGGGCGTAGCGGCTGACCGGCGCGAAGGGGTTATCGTTGATCTCGCTGCCAGCGATGATCGGGATCTCCTCGTCGAGGAGATTGATCAGCGCGCGTGCCATGCGGGTCTTCGCCTGGCCGCGCTCGCCGAGAAAGATAATGTCCTGCCCCGCCAGGATCGCATTCTCGACCTGCGGGATGACCGTATCATCGTAGCCGATGATGCCAGGGAAGATCGGCTCCCCTGACTCGAGCTTGGCGATCAGATTCTTGCGCATCTCCTCGCGGATCGGGAGCACCTTGTAACCACTCTCGCGAAGTTCGCCCAGCGTGCGCGGTTTGCTCATCGATATGCTCTCCTCGACCGGGTATCTACGAAGGCGCCGAGCGGTTCGGCGCCGTGATCTCGACTCTACACGTCGCTTCCTTGGTAAGTGAGTCAATCCGCTACAATCCTACCCCAGTCTGCCCATCTGTCAACGTTCTATGTCAAGAGAACGGCGCTCTCTGGCCGTCATCATCGCAATCAGCGGATATCCACGGGCCCGTCACCAGACCGGCGCCGCGCGGCTAGGCTCCGGGCTCGTTATCCGCCCCGTTGCAAGCTGCAGGCGCATCCTTCAGCGTCGCACGCTGGCGATACGCAGCCACTGCCCGCCGCACGGCGTCGCGGCCGGTGACCCCCTGCGCCAGCCAGCGGAGCAGAACTCGCTCTCGCCGGGCCAGCTCGGCGCTGGCCAACTTCCCGTCCAGCCCAAAGCGCTCAGTCAGCACCCGGACCAGGGCCCCGGGTTTGGAGACGATGGGTGAGAGCGGGGTGACGCGCTCGGCCAGCACCTGGACATCGAGATGCCCATCGGCAGGCACCGGCGTTTCCATCCGCATCAGCCGGCGTACCATGCCGCGCGGCCCCAGGCCCATGCCGAGGGTCAGCACCAGGTCGATCGAAGCCAGGTGAGGCTCCGGCACCTCTAGCGGGAAGCCGTGGAACAGGGCAAGCACCTCTCCGGCCCCGGCGGCATGGACCGTGGTCGCCATCGCGAACCCGTCCTGCAGCAGCTCGAACAGCCGGCGCACACCGCGCCCCCAGAGATAGATGGGCAAATGGCTACTGATCTCGTTGCACAACAAATATGTGCGCGCCGGATCATCCTGCTCGACAAACTCGAAGCGCTCGTACCAGCCGCGGAGATAGCGCCGGGTGATCTCAGGCGGGATGAGGTCGAGCAGCGCGGTAAGCAGCGTGGTCTTGCCGGCCCGCGGCTCAGGGGCTGCCACGATCAGGGTCGCGTGGTGCTCGAGGGCGATCCAGAGAAACGCCGCCACGCGGGCGTCCAGTGTCCCACTGGCGATCAACTGGGTCAGCGACAGCGGGTTCGATGGAGACTCGCGATATCCCCACCAGCCCGGCGGCTCATCCGGCCAGGGTGAACGACTGAACTCGTGCTCGGTCACGGGTATCCTGTCACACCTCATCGCATCTCCCGGACCCGCGCGGGAGACGCGACCGGATTCCACAGCACGCGCTCGAATTCGAGCGCGTGCTCACCGGTGGCAGTGCTGGCGCCGGGCCAGGCACCGGCCATAAAAAGATCATACGCTAGCCGGCAAGTCTCCTGCCGGGCGAAGGGTTCTACCCCCGCTGGTCGAGCGGGACGTAGTGCTGTTCAACTGGGCCGACGTACTCGGCGCGTGGTCGGATCAGCCGGTTGTCCGCCTGCTGCTCCAGGACGTGGGCAGTCCAGCCCGAGATGCGGCTAGCGGCGAAGACCGGCGTCATCAGCTCCTTATCGATGCCGAGGTAGTGGTAGACTGACGCTGCGTAGAAGTCAACGTTGGGATGGAGCCCCTTCTCACGCTGCATCACTTCGGCGATCCGGACCGAGAGCTCATACCAGCGCAGGTCGCCCGAGCGCTCGCCGAGCCGGCGGGAGAGATCACGCAGCCACTTGGCCCGCGGGTCCTCGCCCTTGTAGACGCGATGGCCGAAACCCATGATCCGCTCGTGCCGGCCGAGCTTCTCCAGGATGTACGGCTCGACCCGGTCCGGCGTGCCGATCTCCTCGAGCATCTGCATGACGGCCGCGTTGGCGCCCCCGTGGAGCGGGCCCTTCAGAGCGGCGATGGCCGCGGTGACGGCCGCGTGCATGTCGGCCAGCGTGGCCGCGGTTACCCGGGCGGCGAAGGTGGAGGCGTTGAACTCGTGGTCGGCGTGGAGCACCAGTACCCGGTTCATGGCCATGACCTCGAGCTCGCCCGGCTCGCGATCGTGCAGGACGGTCAGAAACGAGCGCGCGGTGCTGTGCTCTTCGGTCGGTGGGACGACCGGGGGCAAGCCGCGACGCAGACGCCCAATCGTCGCCACGATGGTCGGCACCTGAGCGACGAGGCGGATTCCCTTGGCGACGCTGGACTCGCGGTCGGTAGCGTTAGGGTTCTCCTCGGTGAAGGCGAGCGCCGAGACGGCGGTGCGCAGGAGATCCATTGGGACGGCGGTGGGAGGTGCCGCCTGGAGCAGCCTGAGCACGCCGTCCGGCAAGGCCCGGCTGGCGGCGAGCCGGTCCTGGAACGCGGTCAGCTCGGCGCGGGTCGGTAGCCGGCCGTGATAGAAGAGGAAGACCACCTCCTCGTAGAGTGCCTGCTCGGCCAGCTCGTCAATATTAATGCCGTGGTAGGCGAGCGTCCCGTCGATGATCGAGCTGAGCTGGGTCGTGCCGGCGATGACGCCTTCAAGCCCTCGGGCGACCATCGGTTTCCCCCTTTCGCCTCGCTCATGCGCTCGCGGACAGCTCGATCGAGCGGCAAGCCGCAAGCGAGCCACGTCGCGCGTCCCTCTGCACTTCGTCACCAATACCGCAGTCGCCGCGTCCCGTAAAGCTCCGGGGCCGGCAACACTCGGGTGCTGGCGTACATACAGACCCACTACCGGCCAGGTATGGCCGGGCGGCTCGATCGACGCGCGGGTGTCCGGGGTTCGGGCGGCTCGATACCCTCCGCCGGCCGAGAGCTTGCGTTCAGCCGGATGCCGGGCTCGGCTCGCGAGCCGGGTGTGCCTGGGCCGCTCGTGCCCGTGCGCGGTGGCCTGAGCGCATTCGCCGCTCTGGCCGATCCGGGAATTCGCCGAGGAGTCCCAGCTCGTCGAGGACCAGGGCGCGGTGCTTGCAGTACGGGTAATAGGCGCTGCCGGGGCAAGAGCAGAGCAGGTCGCCGTCGAGTATGGTCACCTCGTAGGCGGTTCCTGGCTGGCTATGGCTGGTGACGGCCCAGGTACGGGCATCGTCGTTGAGCCGGAAGGCGTGCAGCCCCTGCCGGTGGGCCTTCTCGGCCAGCCGGCGCCAGGTCTCCACCGGCACGACACTCTCGAGTCTCTCGATCGTCGCCTGCGTGATCGTCGTGTCCATCTACTCACCTTCTGTCGATTTCCGCTAGAAAGTATGCCACATTGGCACAGCTCGGGCAGCGCTCTCCCTGTCCCGCCCACGCGCCGCCGTGTACCATCACGCCGGGCAGAGGAGGCCGCAGTGCAGCGCGGGCATGCTGGGAACAGAAGACGTCGATCTGATGGGCGCCTCGCCAGCTCCCGGCGGCGCCCCAGCGCCGCCGGGATCGGCCTGCTTGTGGCGCTGCTACCCGAAATCGCTTCGGCCCATGTGCGCTGGTTCGTGCCACAGGAGCAGCAGCTCCAGTTGCCGGACTGGTCGCTGCTGACCCACTGGCCGACGCCGGCAGTGCTGGGGCTGAGCCTGGCGCTCTGGCTCGTCCTCAAGGGACTGGAGCGGCTAGTGGGCACGCCTCACTTCCCGAACCCCCCGCTCCTCGCGCACATGGAGCCGCACGCCACTACGGTGCTGGCGCTGCAAACCGGGATCAGCCTGGTCTGGTTCGCCTACCAGCGCACCCTGTTCGTCCCGTCGCTCACCCTGCCGCCGAGCTGGCTCGGCTGGCTGCTCGTCGTATTGCAACTCGTCGTCGCCTTCACCTTCATCACCTCGCTGTTCGATCGCGCCGGGGCCGCGCTGCTCGTTCTCGTCTTTCTCCTCGGGTTCGCCCTGTTCCCTCCGGAAGCGATGCTCGAGCAGCTCCTCTACGTGGGCATCGCGATTGCGATCTTCGTCCTCGGGGTGACGATACCGCCGGCAAGGGTTGCCCGTCGCCTGCTCCCCCTCGCCCGCTACGAGCGCCAGGCGGTGAGCGCGCTGCGCGTGCTGACCGGCTGCTCGCTGGTGATCGTGGCCTTCTCAGAGAAGCTGCTCAATCCCAACCTCTCGCCGGCGTTCCTACAGGAGTACCCGCACTTCAACGTGCTGCGGTCGCTCTTCGGCTGGTCGTGGATGACCGACCGGCTCTTCGGTGACCTCGCCGGAGTCGTCGAGGCGACGATCGGCCTGCTGCTGATCTCAGGCGTGCTGACGCGCGTCGTGATCCTGGCAATGTGGGTGCCCTTCAATCTCACCGTGCCGCTGCTGCCGCCGATCGAGCTACTGGGCCACCTGCCGATCTTCGGGATCATGTACCTCTTGCTCCTCTACGGCTCCGGGGTAGCGCCGGAGACTGCGGCCCGTCGCCTTGAGCCCGCGCTGACCGGCGAGCTGGAGGCCTCACGTCGCCGGATCCGCGGCGAGGACGATTCACGCTCCGCCGATCGAGGGAAGACGGCCTAGTCTACCCGGGTGGCCGCGTTCGCCACCCAGCCTGAGGTCAAGGCACCTGGTATTCAGGCCGGCGTGCCACAGAGTCGAGCAGTTTTGCGGCGCGTCAATCTGAGCGCTGGTGGTGCCCGGAGCTCCCTCACCCCGCCTTTGGCACCCCTCTCCCTGAGGGAGAGGGGCAAGGGGGTGAGGGCAGGTGAGCCACCCTCACCCCCGGCTTGGCAACCCCCTCTCCCGCGCGTGCGGGAGAGGGGGAAGGGGTGAGGGCAGGTGAGCCGGCGTTGGCGGGTGAGCGCGGGGTTCGAGGCCCGCGCAGGCGGGTGCCGCTAGCCCGAGACGAGATGCGCCGAGCGGAATGTAATCGACCCTCTGCTAGTGGGCGCCTTGCCGTGTGGGCGCTGGTTTGCCATCGTTTCGTGCGAGAGCGAGATGGCTGACCGGTGGAGGTCGATGGATGTCTTCAGAGCTCAGCCCGGGTGCCCGGCGCGTGCAGGCGGCGCTGGCAGATCGAGGCCTGCCCGGCCGGGTGGTTGAGCTGCCGCAGACCACGCGCACGGCTGTCGAGGCCGCGCGGGCGATCGGCTGCGAGGTAGCCCAGATCGTGAAGTCGCTCGTCTTTCGCGGTGACAGGAGCGACCGGGCGTACCTGGTGCTCGTTCGCGGGGTGGACCGGGTCGACGAGTCACGCCTGGCCGAGATTGTCGGCGAGCCGGTGGCCCGCGCCGACGCGGACTTCGTGCGCGAGCGCACTGGGTTCGCCATCGGGGGCGTGCCGCCGGTCGGGCACCGGGAGCCGCTCCCGATCCTCATCGACGCAGCCCTCTTGGAGATGCCCGAGCTGTGGGCGGCGGCCGGCACGCCGCACGCGGTCTTCCGCGTGCTGCCGGATGAGCTGTCTCGGATCACCGGTGGCCGGGTCGTCGAGGTGGGCGTCGTCCAGCGGCCGTCGTAGCCGGGACCAGGGGAGGCTATGGAGCCGGCATTCGCCTGAAGCGAGGTATTGAGCCTGCTCAGCTATACTGGGGGTGAGGTGCGCCTGTGGCAGCGAGGCCACAGGGGTCGGCGCCAGTGAAGGGAGTGGAGATGGCTGGGGAGACCTACGACATCGTCTTCCTCGGTGGTGGCACCGGCGGGTACGTTGCTGCTATCCGGGCGGCGCAGCTCGGCTTGAAAGTCGCGGTGGTCGAGAAGGATAAGGTCGGCGGCACCTGCCTGCACCGTGGCTGTATCCCGAGTAAGGCTCTGCTCAAGAGCGCCGAGGTCCTTACCCTGGCCAAGCACGCCGCCGAGTACGGCGTCAAGATCAGCGGCGTGGAGGGCGATTACCCGCAGGCGATCAAGCGCTCCGCCAGGATCGTCGACCAGCTCTACAAGGGCATCCAATTCCTGTTCCGCAAGCACGGCATCACGCTCATCGAAGGCACCGGCCGGCTCAAGGACAACCGCACGGTGGTGGTCAACGGCCCCAACGGTCAAACGCAGGAGGTATCCGGCCGCAACATCATCATCGATACCGGCTCCCGCCCGCGCCCGATCCCGGGCATCCCGTTCGACGGCCAGCGGGTAATCAACAGCGATCACTCGACCTGGCTCGACTGGCTACCCAAGCGGGTGATCATCCGCGGCGCTGGTGCCACCGGAGTCGAGTTCGCGTCTATCTATCATGAGTTCGGGGCCGAGGTCACGCTGGTCGGCCGGATCGTGCCGAACGAGGACGAGGAGGTCTCGCAGCACCTCGCCCGGACATTCACCAAGGCCGGGATCCGGATCATCCCCGACTACCGCCCGGGCGCCGAGGACTTCGACATCACCGAGGGCGGCGTTCGCATGCGGGTCAGGCACGATGGCAAGGAAGAGGTCATCGAGGCCGACACGCTGCTGGTCGCGCTGGGCCGGCAGGGCAACATCGAGGACATCGGCCTGGAGGAGCTGGGCATCAAGACCAAGGATAGCTACATCGTCGTCGACGACTACTACCGCACTGGAGTAGACGGCGTCTACGCGATCGGCGATGTCATCGGCCGGCAACTCCTGGCGCATACTGCCATGCACCAGGGGATCATCGCGGTGGAGCTGATCGCCGGTGAGAAGCCGATGAAGCTCGACTACAACCGGGTGCCGGTCTGCACCTACTGCCATCCCGAGATCGCCAGCATGGGCCTGACCGAGCGCCAGGCCCGGGAGCAGGGCTACCAGGTCAAGGTCGGGAAGTTCCCGCTGCGGGCGAATGGGAAGGCTCTGATCGAAGGTGAGGCCGATGGATTCGTCAAGGTCATCGCCGATGCGGAGACGAACGACCTGCTCGGCGTGCACATCATCGGCGGCCATGCGACTGAGCTGATCGCCGAGGCGGCGCTGGCCAAGCTGCTCGAGGCCACGCCCTGGGAGATCGGCTTGAGCGTCCATCCCCATCCGACGGTCTCTGAGGTCATCGGCGAGGCTGCTCTGGCGGTCGACGGCGTGGCGATCCACATCTGAGGCGGCCAGGCCGGGGGCGTTCGTCCGCTCAGCCTGGCGGCCCTGCGAACGCGGGCCTGGGTGCAGTCGATTCTCCTGTGGGGCGTCGGCATCGCGTGTCCTCTTGTCCTGGCATAGCCGCCCCAGAACAGCTTAGCTCTCGCTGCGTCGACGCTGGAATGGGAGGGAGAGCCGGTGCCAGCGGCCGTGTCGATCCTCACTGACCTGCTGATCGTGTTCGTGGCTGCCAAGCTGGTTGGAGAGATCTTCACCCGGATCGGCCAGCCGGCGGTGATCGGCGAGCTGCTCGTCGGGGTCCTGATCGGCCCCTTCGCCCTCGGGCTGATCGGGCGTCCCGGCCCGGAGCTGCTCGAGCTCTTCCACGACGACCCCGCGGCGGCGAGCGAGGCGCTCCACCTCGCGCTCGAGGTCTTCGCTGAGGTCGGCGTAGTCGTCCTGCTGTTCTTCGTCGGCCTCGAGACGCGGCTGGACGACATGCTCAAAGTCGGCTGGCGTGCTGCGATCGTCGGCGTGCTGGGAGTTCTATTGCCCTTCCTCGCCGGCACGGCGCTGATGCTCGCGCTGGGTGAGCCGGCAGTCGAATCCCTCTTCATCGGCGTTGCGCTGGTTGCAACGAGCGTCGGCATCACGGCTCGGGTCCTGCGCGATCTCGGCGTGCTGGACGCGCAGGAGGCTCGGATCATCCTGGGCGCGGCCGTGTTCGACGACATCCTGGGCCTGCTCATGCTTACGATCGTCTCCGGCATCGGCAGCTCCGGCGAGGTGAACGTCGGCCAGGTGGTAGCGATCGCCGCGCTCGCGCTGGGCTTCACCGCGGTCGTGGCTCTCGCCGGGACATGGGCTGCGCGCCGGTGGTTCCACCTCGCGAGTCACCTGCAGATCGACAACGCGCCGGTCGTCGTGAGCCTGGCGCTGATGCTGGGCCTTGCCGTGCTGGCGGCCGCGATCGGGCTGGCGGCGATCGTCGGTGCCTTCCTGGCTGGGATGATGCTCGCGGAGATCGCTGAGGAGTACGAGCTCGGGCGCAAGATGCTGCCGCTCTACGAGTTTCTTGTACCCTTCTTCTTCGTCATCACCGGCTCGATGGTCGATCCCCGTCTCTTCCTCCAGCGCGAGACGATCGGCTTGGCCCTGCTGGTGACGGCCGTCGCGATCGTGACCAAGGCGGCCGGTGCCGGGCTGGGCGGCCTGGGGCTCAGCCTGCGCTCGATCTCGATCATCGGCGTCGGCATGGTGCCGCGCGGCGAGGTGGGGCTAATCGTGGCCAGCATCGGCCTCTCGATGGGCGTGGTCGAGCACCGGCTCTTTTCGGTCGTCGTGGTGATGGCCGTCGTAACGACCCTGATTGTCCCTCCGCTCCTGACCTGGCTACTGCGGCCACTGGTGGAAGCCCATGGCCGGTCAGTGGCCGGAGTGCCCGGCCAGGCAGATAGCTGAAGCTCTGGGTAGTTAGGTCAAATAGGCGTTCTCTATACGTGGTAGTAGTTGACTCTGGTTCGACCCTGGCTCTAAACTAGGGTTGATCAGAGTCCCAGCGCTGAGGAGGCGAACCCGCCCAGAGGTGACGCCTCTATCCCAACCGGTACGCGCACCCATCGCACCCTGGTAGGTCCTGCCTGCGAGGGATTTGGGCTGCCCAGGGAAGGAGGTGATCCGAACGAGGATCCGGCGTGTACCCACGGTGCCTTGCGGAATTTTAGATCTAGGCTTCCGGCCACATCTTCGTGGCTGGGTCAAGGGAAGGGGGAACGACCGTGGAGAACTTCATCGCGGAGATCATCGGCACGATGATCCTGATCCTTCTCGGCGACGGTGTCGTGGCCGGGGTCTTGCTCGCGCGGTCGAAAGCACAGGGCGGCGGCTGGATCGTGATCACCACAGGATGGGCCCTGGCGGTCGCGGTCGCCGTCTACGCCGTCGGTCGGATCAGCGGCGCCCACATCAACCCGGCCGTCACCATCGGGCTGGCTTCAATCGGCGAGCTTCCCTGGGCAGACGTGCCGGTCTACATCATTGGCCAGTTCATCGGCGCCATCATCGGCGCGATACTGGTCTGGCTGGCCTACCTGCCCCACTGGGCCGAAACCGAGGACCCGGATCTCAAGCGGGCGGTGTTCTGCACGGCGCCCAACATCCGCAACTATCCGATGAACCTGGTCACCGAGATCATCGGCACCTTCATGCTACTCTTTGGCGTGCTCGGGATCCTTGCTAACGAGGAGACGCTCGGGAGTGGCCTGGCTCCCTTCCTGATCGGGGCACTGGTGTGGGGGATCGGTCTCTCGCTCGGTGGGCCGACGGGCTACGCGATCAACCCGGCTCGTGATCTGGGGCCGCGTATTGCTCACGCCATCCTGCCGATTCCAGGGAAAGGGCACTCGGACTGGGAATACTCATGGGTCCCGGTCGTCGGCCCGATCATCGGTGGGGTTATCGGCGCCCTACTCTTTCAGGTGCTCCTGGGGTAAGGTGAGAGTAGAGCTTCACCGGTGGAGCGGATCGGGAATCGAGCTGGAGGTGCCACCGCGTCGAACCCCGCTGTGGCCAGCGTGCCTGCACTGGTAGGGAGGACCCGAATGAAGAAGCTCATCAACGACCCACAGAACGTGGTCCCCGAGGCGCTGGAAGGAATGGCAAAGGCGCACCCCGACCTGGTCAAGGTGCACTTCGAGCCCAACTTCGTCTACCGTGCCGACGCCCCGCGCCAGGGTAAGGTCGCGGTCATCTCCGGCGGCGGGAGCGGCCACGAGCCGATGCACGTCGGCTTCGTCGGTTACGGCATGCTGGACGCAGCCTGCCCTGGCGCGGTCTTCACCTCGCCGACTCCAGATCAGATGTACGAGGCGGCCAAGACGGTGCACGGTGGCGCCGGCATCTTGCTGATCGTCAAGAACTACGCCGGCGACGTGATGAACTTCGACATGGCCGCTGACCTGCTGCGCGGCGAGGGACTCCAGGTCGAGAGTGTGCTGATCGCCGACGACGTCGCCGTCGAGAGCAGCCTCTACTCGCAAGGCCGGCGCGGCACCGGGACGACCGTGCTGGCCGAGAAGATCCTGGGGGCGGCGGCCGAGCAGGGCTACGATCTCCAACGGTTGGCCGATCTGGGCCGGCGCGTGGCCGAGAACGGGCGCTGTATGGGCATGGCGCTGACCTCGTGCACCGTCCCACACGTCGGCAAGCCGACCTTCGAGCTCGGTGAAGAGGAGATGGAGATCGGCATCGGCATCCACGGCGAGCCGGGGCGCTACCGCGAGCCGCTCAAGCGGGCCGACGAGATCGTCGAGCGCCTGATGGAGCCGATCCTGAGCGACCTGCCGTTCCGAAGCGGCGACCGGGTGATCTGCATGGTCAACTCGATGGGTGGCACGCCGCTGATCGAGCTGTACATCGTCTACCGCAAGGTGGCGCAGATCTGCGAGGAGCGCGGCATCCAGATCGCGCGCAACCTGATCGGTCCCTACATCACCTCGCTGGAGATGGCCGGAACCTCAATCACACTGTTGCGTGCCGATGACGAGATGCTCTCGCTCTGGGACCACCCGGTGAAGACGCCGGCTCTGCGCTGGGGCATGTGAGCGGTAGCTGAGAGACGTTCGGCGTGCCGCGCCCCGTTGCGAGCCATCGGAGGGAGGTGGGAGTCGGATGCCGTTGACACAGGAGGCTGTGCGGGCCTGGTTGCAGCGCTGCGCCGCCGTGCTGGAGGAGAACCGGGACTACTTGACCCAACTGGACGCGGCTATCGGCGATGCCGACCACGGGGTCAACATGGACCGTGGGTTCAAGGCCGCTATGGCGAGGCTGGCGTCGCTGAATGCACCGGACATCGGCTCTGTCTTCAAGACCGTCGGGATGACCTTGGTGGCCACGGTCGGTGGCGCCGGCGGGCCGCTCTACGGGACGTTCTTCCTGCAGCTTGGGGTGAAGACGGCGAATAAGCAGGAGCTGACGCCTCATGATTGGGCTGAGGCCCTGGAAGCTGCGATCAACGGGGTCATCGCCCGCGGGCAGGCCCGGCCTGGCGACAAGACCATGGTCGACGCCTTGCTACCGGCCCTGGAGGCGTACAAGGCTGCGCTGCAGGAGGGAGCCTCGTTCGCCGAGGCGCTGGCCCGCTCGGCGGCCGCAGCCGAAGAGGGCATGAAGGCCACCATCCCGATGATCGCGAAGAAAGGGCGGGCGAGCTACCTCGGGGAGCGCTCGGCCGGGCATCAGGACCCCGGCGCGACCTCGTCGTACCTGCTCCTGCAGGCGGCCGCCGAGACCTGGGCCGACGCGGCCTAGCGGCTGCCCGCGCTGGTATCGCTCAAGCGCGCCGCGCCGCCGCCGGTAAGCGACAGGCACTGTGCCTGGGCTTCGCCGCAGCCGCGCTCAGCAGCGACATTGGAGCTCTGATTCCGTCGCAAGCGGACGATGAAGGGAGCGCAACCGTGGCTGGGCCATATGTGATGGCAATCGACCAGGGGACGACCAGCACCCGGGCGATGATCTTCGATCGGGAGAGCAACGTTATCGCGCTGGACCAGCGTGAGCACCGCCAGATCTACCCCCAGCCCGGTTGGGTCGAGCACGACCCGATGGAGATCTGGGAGCGGACCCAGGAGGTAATCCGCAACGCCCTCGCCAAGGGCAACCTGACCGGCCGCGACATCGCAGCGATCGGAATCACGAACCAGCGCGAGACGACCATCGTCTGGAACAAGCGCACCGGCAAGCCATACATGAATGCCATCGTCTGGCAGGACACCCGGACCGACCAGATCTGTGCCCAGCTCGAGCGCCAGGGCTACGCCCAGCTCTACCGCGAGCGCGCCGGCCTGCCGATTAGCACCTACTTCTCCGGCCCCAAGCTCCAGTGGATCCTGGAGAACGTGCCGGAGGTGCGTCGCGATGCCGAGCGTGGCGAGGCGCTCTTCGGCAACATCGATACGTGGGAGATCTGGTGGCTGACCGGCGGGCCGGACGGCGGCGTGCACGTGACCGATGTCAGCAATGCCAGCCGCACCATGCTCATGAACTTGCGGACACTGGACTGGGACGACGAGATCTTGAAGATCCACGGCATCCCGCGGCAGATGCTGCCGCAGATCCGGCCGTCGTCCGATCCCCAGCTCTACGGCAAGACGACGACCTTCGGCCCGCTGGGCGCTGAGGTGCCGGTCTGTGGGGATCTGGGCGATCAGCAGGCGGCGCTGGTGGGCCAGGCGGGCTTGGATCCCGGCATGGCGAAGAACACGTACGGCACTGGGTGTTTCTTGCTGCTGAATACTGGGACCGAGATCGTTCCTTCGAAGAGCGGGCTGATCACGACTGCGGCCTACCAGTTCGGCAACGGCCCGTGCGTCTACGCGCTCGAAGGGTCGATCGCCATCACCGGCGCGGCAGTGCAGTGGCTCCGCGACAACCTCGGCCTGATCAAGGCCTCGCCGGAGGTCGAGGACCTGGCTCGCACGGTGGAGGACAACGGCGGCATCTACTTCGTGCCCTACTTCTCCGGCGCGTTCGCCCCCTACTGGCGACTGGACGCCCGCGGCGTGATCGTCGGCTTGACCCGCTTCATCAACAAGGGCCACATTGCGCGGGCGACGCTGGAGGCGACCGCCTACCAGACGCGCGACGTCGCCGACGCGATGGAGACCGATTCAGGTATCCGGCTGGCCGAGCTGCGGGTGGACGGCGGCATGGTCTACAACGAGTTGCTGATGCAGTTCCAGGCCGACATCCTCGGCGTGCCGACCGTGCGGCCGGTGATCGCCGAGACGACGTCGCTCGGCGCGGCCTACGCTGCCGGGCTGGCGGTGGGCTACTGGGGCAGCCCGGATGAGATCCGGCAATACTGGAAGGAAGATAAGCGCTGGCAGCCGCAGATGGACGAAGCCCAGCGTGAGAGGCTCTACGCCGGTTGGAAGAAGGCGGTCGAGCGCAGCTTCGGTTGGGTGGAGTACTCACAGTGAGCCGTCGCGCGGTCTGGAGCCGGCCGCCGGCATGAGCCAAGGTGCCGGGCTGGACTGGGAAGCTGCCTGGGCGCCCTACGACGAAGAGACGTACGCCTGGGTAGTGGAGCGCGTGCGGCCCGGCGAGCGGGTGCTCGACATCGGCGCCGGTGACTTGCGGCTCGCCATCCGGCTGGCCGAGCGCGGTGCCCTCGTCGTGGCGCTCGAGCGGCGTGCCGACGTGCTCGAGCTCGGACTAGAGCAGCTCGGAGACAGTCGACGGCGGCTGCGCTGGGGCCGGCCACTCTCGCTGCTCGGCGGCCGACTCGTCGTCGTGCTGGCCGACGCCGGTGACTGGCCGTTCCCGCCCGTCGAGAGCGCCGTCCTGCTGATGCGGCACTGCTCGCGCTTCCCCCACTACGTGAGCAAGCTTCGGGCCGCTGGGTGTCGCCGGCTCTTCACCAACGCCCGCTGGCGACTGGGGGTCGAGGAGATGAATCTCCTGGCAGGCCGGCCCTTCGACTCAGTCGAGATCGGGTGGTATGCCTGCCGCTGCGGCGCGGTCGGCTTCCGCGAGGGGGAGCCGGGCCGGATCGACGCGACGACGCTGGGGCGGGTGCACGAGGTCGAGAGCTGCCCGGCGTGTGCGGCCTGGCCGCGAAGTGGCCTGCACACTTCCGGTGCACGGATGTGAGGCGAGCGCCATGCTTCTCTCCCGTGCCAGGCACGGTGAAGAATTGAAGGCTTCCTCGGAGCGAGCTAGGTCTTCAGTCGACTCGCGAGATGGAGAGCGGCAATGGTCGCGCTGGTGATCGTGGCGCACAGCGCCAAGCTGGCCGAGGGCGTGCGCGAGCTGGCGGCCCAGATGACCCAGGGACGGGTGCCGATCTTCGCGGCCGGCGGCGTGGACGACGACATCCTCGGCACCAACGCCGAGCGGATCCGCGCGGCGCTGGAGGCGGCGCTGGCGAGCGGCGAGCAGGTACTGGTCCTGATGGACTTGGGTAGCGCGCTACTGAGCACGCGCATGGCCATCGACCTGCTTCCGGAGGAGCAGCGCCCGCGCGTGCGGCTGAGCCAGGCACCGCTGGTCGAAGGGGCGGTGGTTGCGGCGGTGGAAGCCTCGATCGGCAAGGATGTGGACGAGATCGAGGCGTCGGCAGTCGAGGCGGCCAGGATGCCGAAGGTCGTGTAGCCTGGTGTGGTCACTGGCTTCCTGAGGAACGGGCATCGAGCGAGCCTGGCTCGAGAGCTCTCCGTGGGGCAACTTGCTGCAATCGACGGTTGGCGGCGGACGGCGATGACCGGCGTTTGTCGCCTGCGAAAAGGACAGCGTGGAGACGATGCAAAAGGTGATCGTGACCTTGACGAACCGCGTGGGGCTGCACGCGCGCCCGGCGGCGCTCTTCGTCCAGACCGCGGCCCGCTTCCGATCGAACGTCACCGTGCGCTCGCTCACTCGGGATACCCCTCCGGTCAACGCCAAGGCCATCCTGAGCGTCATGACGCTCGGGGCGGAGCAGGGGCATGAGCTGGAGCTGATGGCCGAGGGGCCGGATGAGGCCGAGGCGATCGCCGCCTTGAAGGAGCTGATCGAGTCGCGCTTCGGGGAGGAGTAGAGGGTGGGCAAGCAGCGGCTGCGCGGTCTTCCGGCGTCCCCCGGGGTAGCGATCGGCCCTGCCTGGTGGTACCGCCGCGGCGAGTTGCGGGTCACCCGGCGCACCGGCGAGAGCCCCGCGGCCGAGCGAAACCGCCTGCGACTGGCGCGCGAGGACTCGGCGGCCGAGCTGGAGGCGCTGATCGCCGCCCGGCGCGACCGGCTATCTCCGGAAGAGCTGGCCATCTTCGAGGCCCAGCGGCTGATGCTCGACGATCCGGATCTGCTGGCCCGGGTGGAGGAGGCGATCGAGCGCGGCGCTTCGGCCGAGGCTGCGTGGGAGGAAGGGATCGCCGCGGTCGCTGCGCAGTTGCGGACACTTCCGGATCCTTATTTCCAGGCCCGGGCTGCCGACGTCGAGGACGTGGGCCGGCGGGTGCTCCGGCGGCTGCTCGGCGTGTCCGAGGCGCTCGAGCTGCCCGATCAGCCCGCCGTGGTGCTGGCTGAGGATCTTACCCCGTCAGACACGGCCGCGCTCGACCCCGATCGCGTGCTGGCGGTGGCGACGGTCGGCGGTGGGCCGACCTCGCACGCGGCGATCCTGGCCCGGCGGCTGGGCATCCCGGCGGTCGTCGGCGTAGGGACCGCGCTGGGAGAGGTGGCGGAGGGCACTGCGCTGGTCGTCGATGGCGATACGGGCGAGCTCATCGTCTCACCCTCCGTTGAGGAGCGGGCCGGCGCAGAGGCTCGCCGCCAGATCTGGCTGGCCGAGCGGGCGGCTGCCGGGGAGGCCGCAGCCGAGCCGGCGGTCACGCGCGATGGCCACCGGGTAGAGGTTGCGGCCAACGTTGGGAGCCTGGAAGATGCGCGGGCGGCGGTACGCCTCGGCGCGGAAGGTGTCGGGTTGCTGCGGACCGAGTTCCTCTACCTGGATCGGACCACCGCGCCGGACGAGGAGGAGCAACTGGCCGCCTACCGCCCGCTGCTCGAGGCGCTGCAGGGCCGGCCAGTGGTGGTGCGGACGCTCGATGCCGGGGGCGACAAGCCGCTGCCATACCTCCCGCTCGAGCCGCAGCCCAATCCCTTCCTGGGCGTGCGGGCGATCCGGCTGGCGCGCCGCCACCCTGAGCTGCTGCGGGTCCAGCTCCGGGCCATCCTGCGCACCGGCTACCCGGCAGTGCGGGTGATGTTCCCGATGGTCGCTACCGTCGAGGAGATCCGCTGGCTGCGGGAGCTCTTCGAGGGGGTCAGGCGGGAGCTGGAAGCCGTGGGTGCCGAGCTACCGCGCGACCTCCAGGCCGGCATGATGGTCGAGATCCCCTCGGCCGCCGTGCTGGCCGACCGCTTCGCGCCCTGGGTCGACTTCTTCAGCATCGGGACGAACGACCTGGCGCAATATGCGCTGGCGGCCGACCGGACCAACCCGGCGGTCGCGGAGCTGGCTGACGCCTTCCACCCGGCGGTGCTGCGGCTGATCCGGATGGTCGTCGAGGCCGGGCACGCGGCCGGGCGTTGGGTGGGAGTCTGCGGCGAGCTGGCCGGCGAGCCGCTGGCCGCGCCGCTCCTGGTGGGCCTGGGCGTGGACGAGCTGAGCATGGCACCGGTCGCTATCCCAGCCGTCAAGGCCGCGATCCGGCGCTGGACGCTGGCCGAGGCGCGTACCCTGGCCGAGCAGGCGCTGCACCTGGACAGTGCGAGCGCGGTTCGGGATCTGGTGCGCGCGGCG
Source organism: bacterium HR26 (assembly GCA_002898875.1). Taxonomy (GTDB): domain Bacteria; phylum Chloroflexota; class Chloroflexia; order Thermomicrobiales; family Thermomicrobiaceae; genus Thermalbibacter. The sequence goes on along the minus strand of BEIC01000005.1, from coordinate 10,453 downwards.
GCCCCGCCCGCGGACCCGCGCGAATCAACTGGTTGAGCCCGCTCCACTCGGCTCGACTCATCATCTGTTCCAGGCTGCGGCTCTGCCGCGCGAGTGGCTGGCGGTCGCGCGAGAGCGATGCACAATCGGAGGTGGGTGCATGGATTCGCTAGAAGAGCTCGCCGTGCGGTTGCTGGGCCACCTGGGGCCGGACCTGCGGCCACTCGACGTGGAGCTGCTGCCTGGACAAGTGCCTGGCGAGTTGCCACTTGAGCTGCCGCTGCCGCCCGGCGCGCGGCTGCTCGGCAGCGCGGCCTACCGCTCCGATGGCAGGCTGCTCCAGGCGGTCGTGATCCTGGATGTCGAACTTTCGCCCGAAGCCGCGCTCGATTTCTATCGCCGCGAGTTGGCCGCCCGGGGCTGGAGCCCGCTTCCCCGCATCCGGCAGCCAGGCGGCTTCGTGCTAGGTACCGTGCTCGCCTCGGACACGTTCTGCGGGGGCGAGCGTGACTCCTGGTTGTCCGTCACGGTGCACCCGCAATCCGAGAATCGGACCGGCGTTCGCATTCACATCGATCTGTCGACAGCGGGGCCCTGCTCGGGGGCTCCAGAGCCTGCCCCATATGTCTCGCACGCCGGGGAGCGGCTTCCACCTTTGACGTTGCCGCCGGGGGTGCGGCTCTATCCCGGAGGTGGTGGAGGCTCGGATTATCACTGGTCCTCGCATGCCCTGGCTGAGACCGAGCTGAGCGCGGCCGAGCTGGAGGCGCACCTCGCCGGGCAGCTCGAACGCCATGGCTGGGAGCGACTGGCGGCGAGCGGTGCGGGGCCGGTGGTCTGTAGCGCCTGGCGTGTGGCCGGGGACGGAGACTGGCAAGGGATACTGGTCGTCGCTGAGTGGCCTGGCCGTAACCTGCGCTCGCTTTCGGTCACGATCGAGAGCAGCCCGGTCGCTCGTCGGGGCTGGTGGGCACCGCTGGCTTAGCCGGGCGGGCTTACCGGGCCCGGCGGAGCCGGGCGCGAAGGCGGTCGAGCCAGCCCGGCGGCCCGGGCAGCTCCTCCAGGAATTGTCGGACCTCGCGGTCGTACTCGCGCGTCTCGAGCGTGACACGGGTGCGGTCGCCTTCCCGCCGCGTCGTTACCACGATATGCCCGCCTCCGCCGAGGAAGGCGCGCCGGTTCGACATACCCTCTGAGCTGGTGAGACCGAGCGGGCTCTGGGGCCCGAAGGCTCGCTCGGCCCGCTCCAAGACCTGGTCGGCTGGGAGCCGGGTCTCGGCCAGATAGCGCATGGCTGGCGTCCTTCCGGTGGAGAAACGGCTAGGCCTGCCTCACAGGCCCAGGAACCGGTGAAGGTCACGAGTATCTCCAGCAAGCTGGGCGATGGCTTCGGCGTCGTAGCCTCTCGCCAGGAGCGGAGCGACGAGGTCGCGCTCGAGATCGGGCACGCTGCTGACCAGAAATGTCGCCGTACCCTCGAGCGTCACGCTCTCCACCCTGGCCGGAAGCACAGCCGTCTGCCCGGCGCTGATGTCGGCCTGACCCGATCCTGCCGTCACCCGCGCCTCCCCCTGGATACAGCTCAGGATATGGAACGTCTGCCCCGCCGGCCGGGCGTGCCGGGCGGTGCCTTGGACGCTCCAGCGCTCCAGCAGGAAGTAGCGGCAGGCGGCCAGGACGGTGCAGCCCGCGCCCAGCTCCAGCGGGCGGGTACGCCGGGCGTGCCGGTCGGGCCGCAGGGCGGCGAGCGCCTCCTCGACGTGGAGCTGGCGGGGACGACCCTGGTGGTCGCGCCGCCCCCAATCGTAGAGGCGGAAGGTCAGATCGCTCGTCTCCTGGATCTCGTAGAGCAGCACACCGGCGCCGATCGCGTGGACCGTCCCGGCCGGGACGATGACCGTATCTCCGGCGCTAACCGGCAGCCGCTCGAGCAGGTCGTCGATCTTCTCTCTCTCCAGGGCCTGGCGGACTTGCTCCGGCGAGACTGGTTCCTGAAACCCGGTGATCAGAAAGCCTTCCGCGGTTGCGTCCAGGATATGCCAGGCTTCGGTCTTGCCGCGCTGGCCCAGCGGCGCGGCTCCCTCGTCGTCGGGGTGGACCTGCACCGACAGGGTCTCCTCGGCGTCGATGAACTTGGCCAGCAGCGGGAAGTCGTTGAACGGCCGGCTGGCGGCCCGGCCGCGCTCGCCTAGCAGGCCGGCCGGGTCGCGCTCGACGAGCTCGTGGAGCGTCGCGCCAGCCAGCGGGCCGTTGACGACTCGCGCCACCCCTGTCGTCTCCCAGGACTCCCCGATGCGAGGCGCGTCGGGAAGTCGCTTGCCCAGCCGCGTCGCCAGCCGGCGTCCGCCCCAGGGCCGTTCGTCGTAGCGGGGCTCGAGCACGAGCGGGTAGTCCACGCTCATCGTGCTCACTCCTCGACCTCGACCAGGCTGGCGAGCGGGATCGGCCGGGTCGGTGGGCGTTCGGTCATCGGCACGATCTCGGAGAGCGGTATACCACGGCTCGCGTGGAGCAGCAGCGCCATCGCGCGGGCGCAGAAGATCCCCTGGCACAACCCCATGCCCGCCCGCGTGCGACGCTTGATGTCGTTGATCGTCACAGCCCCTTCCTCGATCGCCTGCCGCACCTCGCCGATCGTCACCTGCTCGCAGCGGCAGAGCGCGACCTGCGCGAGCGCGTCGTCCTGCCCACCCGCCGCTGCAGCCTCTGCCCACGATGCCCAGGGCGTGCCCACGCCGGTCTCTGGGCGAGCCTCGCCTGGCGACCCCGGTCGCAGCCGGTCGACCTCGGCGGATCGCTCCGGCGAGCGGGCGCGCGCGAGCGCCTCCTGAGCCGCGGCGATTCGCTCCAGCGTGGCGCCGGCCGCTGCCAGCCCAGCCAGCCGGCCCTCGGCGAACGACTCGGCCAGGTCAACGGCTCCGGCCGCCTCGCCGGCCACGTAGAGGCCGGGTCGCGAGGTCTCCAGCAGCTCGCTCCGCAGCGGGAGGTGACAGTCGAGCCGGGTGCTGTAGCCGAGATCCACCTGCGCTTGCAGCGCCAGCTCGGGATCCGGCTGGCGACCGAGCGCGATCACAACCGCGTTCGCCTCGCGCCGTTCACCGTTTGCGCTCACCCGCTCGACCCGGCCCTCGCCGCTCGCCACCACCTGTGCTGGGTCGGCCGCCCGGAGGACGACCTCGGCCCCGGCCATCTCCAGGTCGTGCACGATCTCGGCCGCGTCCGGTCCCTCCCCGACGACGGCGACACGGCGGCCGGGGAGCACGCGGTGAAGATGGAGCATGATCTGCGCTGCCCGAGCCGTCATCACCCCCGGCAGCGTCCAGCCTGGGAACGGCAGGACGAGGTCGACCGAGCCGGTGGCCACCACGATCTTCTCGGCCTGGAGGAGGAAGCTGCCGCCTGGCGTGGCCACCGCCAAGCAGCCGTCCTCGAAGAGCCCCCAGGCCACCGCGCCGGTGAGCACGGACACGTCTGCCGCGGCCAGCCGCTCGTGCAAGGTCTCGGCGGCCCGGCAAACCGGCAGCCCGTCGAGCGCGTCGTCCAGGCCGCGCAGCGGCGCGATCCGCCAGCGGAGCTGTCCGCCGACGGCCGGGTGCTCGTCGATCAGCGTGACGGCGGCACCAGCTTCGGCGGCGGCCAGCGCCGCGGCGATGCCGGCTGGACCAGCGCCGATCACCGCAATTGCCGTGCTCTTCATCCGGCCGGCCCTTCCCACCTGCCGAGCCCAGCCTGTGTCCAGATGTCCTGTCCCTCGCGCACTGGCGTCAGGCAGGCGCGGACATTCGGCTCGCCGTCGACGGTCATCAGGCAGTCGGTGCAGCGGCCCAGCGCGCAGAAGAGCCCGCGCGGCTCGCGGCCCCTGGGCATCGTCCGGCAGACCAGGATGCCGTGCGCGAGCAGCGCGGCGGCGATGGCCTCGCCCTCGCGCGCTACCAGCGGCTGACCATCGACCGTGATCTGAACGGGCCGGCTCACCGGCAAGTCGCCGAGCACCGGGTGGTGGAGGACCCTGAGATCGCCGGCCCCGATCGAGCGCGCCTCGTCCACAGCGTTCCCCTTCCCAGTTCGGCGGTGTCGCTGTCCTCGGCCCGATCTTCACCCGGGGCCCTCCGGGCGTCAACCATTGAATCAATCCCCAATGTATTGTAGGGGCGAATAATCATTCGCCCCTACGCATATGCCGGGCGAGCGTTCGCGATCGGCCGCGGGGGAGAGAGGAAGGGTGCAACGGAGCGAATGACGACGCGATCCTCCTCCCGCGCTCGAGATAGGGCTGTGTGTGGCCTCCTGCAGGCTGGTGCAGCGCTGCGCGTCACAAGTCCGCTCGCGGGTGTGCGATGATAGGCACGGTCGAGGGAGGAGTGGCCGGCTCCGGGCATGTCAGGGGAGGTGACCGATGGCTGAGCGGCGGCCCACGCGCGTCCTGCTGACCGGGGACAGCATGATCACCCGGCGGGTGACCCGCACGCTCGATCCCGCGGTGCAGAGCCTCATCGAGCTCGTCCAGAGCGCAGACATCGCCTTCACCAACCTCGAGGTGCTGCCGAACGATTTCCGCGGCTACCCGGCCGAGGAGTCCGGTGGCACGCACCTCGCCGCCCGCTCCTGGGTGCTCGACGATCTCCTGGACTTCGGTTTCACGCTCTTCGCCTGCGCCAACAATCACAGCCTGGACTATGGCATCGAGGGGCTGCTGGCCACGATCGAGGAGCTGGAGGCCCGCGAGATGGCCTTCGCCGGCATCGGTCGCAACCTGGATCTGGCCCGCGCGCCAGCCTACCTCGAGCACCGAGGCGGGATCGCTGCCCTGCTGGCCTGTGCCTCCACCTTCGCCAGGGGGCAGCAGGCCGGTGCCCAGCGGCCCGAGCTGCCTGGCCGGCCGGGGCTCAACCCGCTGCGAGTCGAGACGACCTACGAGGTCACTCCCCAGCAGCTCGCGGCCCTGCGGGAGGTGGCTGAAGCGCTCGGCCTGGAGCAGCAGCGGCTCGAGCGGATCCAGCTCGGCTTCGCCTTCCCGCCGGATGACCCGGAGGTCTTCCCGTTCCTGGAGGGGCGGTTCCGCGCTGCTGAGCGCCCGGCCGTCCGCACCGCGCCCAACCGCCGGGACCTGGACTCGATCCTGGCCTGGACACGCGACGCCCGCCGCCGCGCCGACCTGGTCATCGTGAGCGTCCACGCCCATGAGCAGGGAGCGACCAAGGAGGAGCCCGCCGAGTTCCTGACTGCCTTCGCCCGCGCGGCGATCGACGCCGGGGCGGACGTGGTCGTCGGCCACGGGCCGCACCTCCTGCGCGGCATGGAGCTCTACCGCGGCAAGCCGATCTTCTACAGCCTCGGCAACTTCATCGCCCAGAACGAACTCGTGGAGCTGCTGCCGGCCGATGCCTACGAGCGCTTCCGTGCCGACCCGGCGATGACGCCGAGCCAGGTCTTCCTCCAGCGGAACGACAACGAGCGCAAGAGCTTTCCGGCTGACCGTCGTTACTGGCAGACGGTGGTACCGATCTGCGAGTTCGAGGGGAGCGAGCTGCGGCGGATCGAGCTGGTGCCGGTGAGCCTCGGCTTTGGCCAGCCGGTCTACCGCCGCGGGCAGCCGCGCCTGGCCGAGAAGGACGAGGCAGTCGAGATCCTGGAGCGCTTCGCGGCGCTCTCCTGGCCGTTCGGCACCGCGATCCGGATCGACGGTAGCCGCGGCCTCGTGGAGCTCCCGGCCGGCGCCTGATCGGGGCAGCCGAGCTCAGGCTAGCAGCGACTCCTCGGCCAGCAGGCGGCCGCGGTCGGTCAACTCCAGCCGGCCGTTCTGCCGGGTGATCAGCCCCCGTCCCTCGGCCAGGCTCACGACGCGGGTGGCGAACTCCCGGTCCCAGCGTAGCTCCTGCCAGAGATGCTCCACCTGGAGCTCCGGCTCGGCGCCGGGCTGCCGCTCATGGTTGAGCAGGTGGATCGCCAGCATCCGCTGGGCGAATTCCCAGCGCTGGCGGGCGCGGCGTCGCGCAGCGGCCACCAGGCCGCGCTCCGGCGCGAAGCACCAGGCCAGCCCGAAGATGACGCCGGCCATCGTCGCCATCGAGCCGGCGATCGAGGCGTCGAGTAGGAAGGCCAGCCAATAGCCGGAGAGCGCCGCCGCGACGCCTAATCCGACGCTGAGAAAAAGCATCCGCGCCAGGTCGTCGGTGAGCAGGTACGCGGCAGCGGCCGGAGCGATGAACAGCGCGACCGTCAGGATCGCGCCGACGGAATCGAAGGCGCCGACCGCGGTCAGCGAGGTCACGCCCATCAGCCCGTAGTGGATGGCCGCTGGGGAGAAACCGAGCGCGGCCGCCAACCCCGGGTCGAAGGTGGCCAGCTTCAGCTCCTTGTAGAACAGGGCGATCAGGGCGGCGTTGATCAGCAGGATGACCCCGCCAGCGTACAGGCCCTTCGGGCCGATGTCCCAGCCGGCGACGACGACCCGGTCGAAGGGGGCGAAGGCCAGCTCGCCCAGCAGCACCACGTCGGTATCGAGGTGGACGCTGCCGGCGTAGCGGGAGATCAGGATGACGCCGATGCTGAAGAGTGCCGGGAACACCAGCCCGATGGCGGCGTCCTCCCGTACCAGGCCAGTACGGTGCAGCAGCTCGACCAAGAGCGCGGTGAGCAGGCCGGTGAGCGTCGCGCCGAGGATCAAGAGCGGCGAATTGAGATCCTCGGTCAGGAAGAAGCCGACCACGATGCCGAGGAGCATCGCGTGGCTGATCGCGTCGCTGATCAGCGCCATCCGGCGCAGCACCAGGAAGGCGCCGGGCAGCGCGCAGGCGGCGGCGACGATCGCGGCGATGAGCTGGATCTCGATCTGCGGCGCGGTCATGGCTGCCCCTCACCCGTCACCTCAGTGCCGCTCGCCGCTGGGCGTGCCGGCGCGTCGCCGGCGTTCTCGGCCTCCGCCGCGGGCCGCACGCGGGCCATGCCCGCGGCCGTGATCGCCCAGCGATCCGCGCCGACCTGCCGCACGTAGCCTGCCGACTCCAGATCATGGAGCACGTGCTCGACCTGCTCCGGCGACCAGCCGGAGGCGCGTAGCACGGCGCTCGGATGGCCGTGCTCGAGCGAGCCGTGGTGCTCGGCCAGCGCGGCGAGCTGCCGGAGCATCCCTTCCGCCCGCACCTGGCCGCGCCGGCCGCGCTCGCGTGCCCAGTTCCAGACCAGCCCGCGGTTGGGAGCGAACAGCAGCGAGACGAGCACCAGGCCGCTCACGGCCAGCACGATCGTCGGGCCGGTCGGCAGTCGCGGGGTCAGGCTGCTGATCAGCGCACCGCTCATGCCGGCCACCACCCCGAAGAGCGCGCTGAGCAGCACCATCAGCCCGAGCCGGTCGGTCCACTGGCGCGCTGCCGCGGCCGGGGCCACCACCATCGCGCTCATCAGCACCACGCCGACCGTTTGGAGGCCGACCACGATCGCCAGCACGATCATCGAGGTCAGGATCACCTCGAGCAGGCGGACGCGCAGGCCGAGTACGCGAGCGAAGTCGGGATCGAAGACGAGCAGCTTGAACTCCTTCCAGAGCAACAGCACCGCCAGCAAGACGGCAACGGTGCCGGCGCCCATCACCATGACGTCGCGCCGGAGGAGCGAGGCGGCCTGGCCGAAAAGGAAGCGGTCGAGCCCGGCCTGGCTAGCGTCCGGCTGCTTCTGGATGAAGGTGAGTAGCACCAGGCCGAAGCCGAAGAAGACCGAGAGGATCAGGCCGAGGGCGGTGTCGAGCTTGACGCGCGTGGTGCGGGTGATCGCGCTCACGAGCAGCGCGCCGAGCCAGCCGGCCGCGACCGCGCCAGCCAGGAGCAGGGCCGACTCCTTGCTGTGGGTGAGCAGGAAGGCGAGCGCGATCCCCGGCAGCGCGGCGTGCGACATGGCGTCGCCGAGCAGGCTCTCGCGGCGGAGCACGGCATAGGTGCCGACCACCCCGCTGCTCAGGCCGAGCAGCATCGCGCCCAGCGCCACGGTGCGCAGCGTGTAGTCGGGTGCCAGATCAGGCAGCGCCAGTGCCATGGTCGTCTCCTCCGCTCCTCGACCGGTCTGGGGTGACGATTGCTGGAGCGGCCTCCTCCACCTCCCTGGCGAAGGCCGCCATCGCGAAGCGCCCGCCGTAGGTCAGCCGCAGGTTCTGCTCGTTGAAGACCTCGGTCACCGGCCCGCAGGCGATGCGCCGGACGTTGAGGAGCATGACCCAGTCGAAGTACTCCGGCACGGTCTGGAGGTCGTGGTGGACGGCCATCACGGTCTTGCCCTGGGCGCGGAGCTGCTGGAGCAGCGTGACGATGGCGCGCTCAGTGAGGGCATCGACGCCCTGGAAGGGCTCGTCCATAAGGTAGATATCGGCATCCTGGACCAGCGCCCGGGCCAGGAAGACGCGCTGCTGCTGGCCGCCGGAGAGCTGGCTGATCTGCCGGTCGCTGAGCTCGCGCATGCCCACCTGGTCCAGCGCGGCCAGCGCCCGCTCCCGTTCCCGGCGGCCCGGGCGCCGAATCCAGCCCAGCTCCCCGTAGGTACCCATCATGACGACGTCGAGCACGCTGGTGGGGAAATCCCAGTCCACGCTGCCGCGCTGCGGCACGTAACTGATCCGCCGCCGCTGCTGCTCCACCGGCTGGCCGAAGACCAGCACCTGCCCCGCCACCGGCCGGAGCAGCCCGAGGATCGCTTTGAGCAGCGTGGTCTTACCGGCGCCGTTCGGGCCGACGATGGCCAGCAGTACCCCGGACGGGACAGTCAGGTCGACGTCCCAGAGCGCCGGCTGCTCGCGGTAGGCGACCGTGAGGTCCTGCACCTCGACGGCGGGAACCTTCCCATTGTGTCGATCAGTCATCACAGGTCCTCTCCAGCAGATAGGCGCGTCAGCCAGTCAACCCTCGCCGGCCAGCGCCTGCACGATCGTCTCGACATTGGAGCGCACCATGCCCACGTAGGTGCCGGCCAGCGTGCCGGGATCGCCGAGCGCATCGGAGTGGAGCTGACCGCCGATCCTGACCTCGAAGCCACGGGCGCGGACCGCTTCCTGCACCGCCTCGATGAAGCGAGGCGGTACCGAGGTCTCGACGAAGATGGCCGGGATGCGCCGCTCGACGATCAGGTCGGCCAGCGCCTGCACGTCGGCGACTCCGGCCTCGGCTGCCGTGCTCACGCCCTGGAGCCCGTAGACCTCGAAGCCGTAGGCACGGGCGAAGTAGCCGAAGGCATCGTGAGCGGTGATCAGCACGCGCCGCTCGGGCGGGATCTTCGCGACCTCCTGGCGTACCCAGCGGTCGAGCTTGTCCAGCTCGGCGAGGTAGCGCTCGGCGTTCGCCTGGTAGACGGCGGCGTGGGTCGGGTCGACCGTGATCAACCCGTCGCGCACGGCCTCGACTGCGATCATCCAGAGGCGAACATCGAACCAGACGTGTGGGTCGTACGCGCCTTCGAACTCAGGCGGCCTGCGCAGGAGCGAGGGATCGATCCGCTCGGCGACCGCGACCGTCGGTACCCGCTCGCCGACCCGGGCGAGCACGTGGCCCATCTTCCCTTCGAGGTGGAGACCGTTGTAGAAGATGATGTCCGCGCTGGCCAAACGGAGGACGTCGCCCTCGCTGGCCTTGTAGAGGTGCGGGTCGATTCCTGGTCCCATCAGCGTCACGATCTCGACCCGGTCGCCGCCGACCTCACGGACAACGTCGGCGACGATGGTGGTGGTCGCAACGACGCGAACTTGCCGGGTGGCGATGTCCCCGGCCTGGCCGGCGACCGGGCGGCAGGCGACGAGCGAGCTATTCAACGCCAGGGTGAAGAGGCTGAGCAGGATAAGGGAGAAGAACCGCGCCCGGCGCCTGGCCGCCGCCAGTTCGTGGCCTCGTCCCTGCGTGTGCTGTATACGCTCGCTTCTGCCCGCTAGACACCTGATCTGCAATGCCGCGCCTCGCCGATGTCCGCTACCCGCCTCGTTCGATCTGACCGTCCCTCTCTCGTTCCCGGTCGCCGGGCGTCGCTTCCCCGGCCGATCGGCGAGATTAGATAAAGCTAAATTCCGGCTTGAGGATAGCTACCCTCGTTCGAGTTGTCAAGCCTGCTCTTGGCTGAGGGTCGAACAGTTCTTGCCCGCTCCGGGTGTGTGCCGACATGGACCGGCGCCGCGGCACCGGGCTCAGGACCCAAGCTCGCTGAAGCGAGCCCGCTGCGCCTCCTGGCGGGGACGCTTCCGCCTAGCCCCCTAAGCTGGCTTCAGCCGGCTTCGGCGCGCCCCGCGCGGGGCGGTGTCGGCAGACCGGAACGGCAGGCGAGGAACCGAAAGTGATCGAACCTCAGGACAGGTGCGGGTTGACCGGTGAGGAGTGCAGCGAGTAGCCTCTCGGAGACGGAGCGCGCAAAGCGCACGAGGGTGGTAACGGACTGGGGCGGTGTGATGATAGAGTGGCCTGGATCTAGCGGTCTCGGAGGGGTGCTGAGTCGAGAGCAGATCCAGACC